>VGDA01000555.1 GCA_016869915.1 Alphaproteobacteria bacterium | reverse complement strand
TTCCTGTGGATGTGCCAGGGCTATTACCGCCACGAGCGCGGGTACATGCCGGACTGGCCGGGCATGGACCAGTTCGCGGGGCGCATCGTGCATCCGCAGGACTGGCCCGCCGACCTCGACCTGGCCGGCAGGCGCGTGGTCGTCGTCGGCTCCGGCGCCACGGCGGCGACGCTGGTGCCCGCCATCGCGGAGGCCTGCGCGCATGTCAGCGTGCTGCAGCGCTCGCCGAGCTACTACCGCATCGGCCGCAACGCCGTGCCGATCGCCGACGAGCTGCGCGCGCTCGGCATCGACGAGTCCTGGATCCACGAGATCGTGCGCCGCCGCATCCTCGCCGACGTGCATGGCTTCCACCGCAGGACCTTCGAGGAGCCGGAGAAGGTCAGGGAGGAGATGCTCGCGTCGATCCGCCGCCACCTCTCCTCCGAGGCGATGGTCGCGGAGCATTTCACGCCGCGCTACCGGCCCTGGCAGCAGCGCATGGTCTTCGTGCCCGACGCCGACCTCTTCCGCCAGGTCGAGGCCGGGCGCGTCGCCATGGTGACCGACGAGGTCGGGCGCTTCGAGCGCGCGGGCATCCGCACGCGCTCCGGCCGCCTGCTCGAGGCCGACATCGTCGTCGCCGCGACGGGCTTCGACCTCTGCGCCTTCGGCGACATCCCCTTCGAGGTCGATGGCCGCGCGGTCCACTGGCCGGATACCGTGACCTATCGCGGCATGATGTTCACCGGCGTGCCCAACCTCGCCTGGATCTTCGGCTACCTGCGCGCGTCGTGGACGCTGCGCTCGGACATGGTCGGCGACTTCGTCTGCCGCCTGCTCGCGCACATGCGCGCGACCGGCATGCGCCAGGTGACGCCGACGCTGCGGCCCGAGGACCGCGACATGCCGCGCCTGCCCTTCGTCGACCCGGAGAACTTCAGCGCGGGCTACGTCCTGCGCGGCCAGCACGTGCTGCCCCGCCGCGGCGACAAGCCCGAATGGCAGCACCTGCACGACTACTGGCAGGAGAAGGACCAGCTGCCCGCGATCGACCTGCGCGACCCGGCCTTCGCCTGGTCGTGAGGCGCGGCGCCGCGGCGCCGCGGCATGCGCGATGGAGGGCCATCGCAGGGCCTCGGCGTCGCCATGCGTACGGGAGCCTCCATGGCGCTGCAACGGAACCGACCCGGATCGCGCATAGACTCGCGGCCCCGTTCGCGCTTTCGCGCGCGCGCCACGACGGAATGGTCTATCTGGACGGGGTGGACGCCACCGGCATCCGGGACCGAGGAGCGGAGAGGGACGATGAAGGACGCCATGCAGGAGCTCGAGCGCATCTACGCCGAGAAGGCGACGCGCAGGTACGGGCTGGAGACGATATCGCAGCTCGACCACGCGCTGCAGGGCGCGGCGCTCGCGCAGGCCGACGGCGAACCCGACGCGCTGGTCGTCGCGACCCTCCTGCACGACATAGGGCACATGGTGCACAAGCTTGGCGAGAAGCCCGCCGAGCGCGGCATCGACGACCTGCACGAGGTGCTCGGCGCCAAGCAGCTCGCGAGGCTCTTCGGCCCGGAGGTCAGCGAGCCCGTGCGGCTCCATGTCGCCGCCAAGCGCTATCTCTGCGCGGTCGAGCCCGGCTACTTCGACAGGCTCTCGACGGACTCCGTGCGCAGCCTCGCGCTGCAGGGCGGCCCGATGACGCCCGAGGAGGTCGAGGAATTCCGCCGCCAGCCCCACTGGCAGGATGCGGTGAAGCTGCGCCGCTACGACGAGGCCGCGAAGGTCCCCGGCATGCAGGTGCCCCCCTTCGCCGCCTACGCGGATCGCCTGCGCGGCCTCCTCTCTGCCCCGGGCGCGCGCGGCGCGGGATGAGGCATTGCCGGCCCGCGTGACGCGGCGGCCCGCGCATGTTCTCGCATGTCTTCGTCGGCACCGCCGACTTCGAGCGCGCGCTGCGCTTCTACGAGCCCCTGATGGCGATCCTGGGCCTCGCGCCGCGCTTCGTCGACCGCGGCAGGCCATGGGCCGGCTGGCAGCGGCCGGGCAGCACGCGCCCGCTGTTCCTCCTGGGGGCGCCCCATGACCTCCATCCGCACCATCGGGGGAACGGGCAGATGGTGGCGTTCCTCGCGTCCTCGAGGGCGATCATGCGCCAGGCGCACGCCGCCGCGCTCGCGCATGGCGGGCGCTGCGAGGGGCCGCCGGGCCTGCGGCCCGGAATACCACCCGCACTACTACGGCGCCTATTTCAGGGACCCGGACGCCAACAAGCTCTGCGTCGCCTGCCACGAGGTGCAGTGACGCCGCGACGCCCGCGCGCCCGCGCTCAACGCGCCGGCTCCAGCACCACGGCCGTGCCGCTGACGGTCACCATGAGCATGCCGTTG
>VGDA01000554.1 GCA_016869915.1 Alphaproteobacteria bacterium | reverse complement strand
GGATCCGCCTATTTTCGCTGCTCGTGAAGCGGGCGACGTCCCATCCCCCGGGGTCCGGCGCTGCAACAAGGAGATGAGGTTGTATACCTACACCGAGGCCGAATTGCTGCGCATGGCGCGAGTTCGGACGGATCCCGTGTCGACCCAGCGGATGATCGACCAGTCCGAGGCGAACCGCCTCGCGGCCCAGGCCCGCGCCGAGGCGACGCTCGCGGCGCTGCGTGCCGTCGGCCGCCTGGTCGGCTGGATCGTGCGCAAGGTCGCCGCCTGGCGCCGCTATCGCGCCGGCGTCGCCGAGCTCCAGGCGCTCGACGCCCGGACCCTGAGCGACATCGGCATCACCCGCGCCGATATCCCTGCCGTCGCGGCCGGCCTCTGGATGCCCCGGGGCCGCCAGGCCACCACGACGACGACCACCTCCCTGCCCGGCAACGAGAACGCGCGCCAGGCAGCGGCCTGAAGCTCCCTCCCCCTCCCTGCTTCAGGCGCGGCCAGCGCGTGGCGGCGGCTCCTTCCCCGAGGAGCCGCCGCGATCGTTTCGGGGGACCGCCTGCTCAGCCGCGGCGGACGAATTCCAGCGTGTGCCAGCCCATGATGGCGCGGCGTCCCGCGAAGGCGAGGCGCTGGCCGCGATAGGCGGCTCGCACCTCGACCTCCTGGCTCGCGAGCAGGCCCGAGAGGACGAGCCTGCCTCCCGGAACGAGGCAGCGCGCCAGTCGCGGCGCGAGGCGCACCAGCGGTCGCGCGAGGATGTTGGCGACCGCGAAGTCGAAGCCGCGGCGGCGCGGCAACCGCGCGAAGCCGTCCGACACGCAGGCCCGCACCTGCCGTGACACCGCGTTGATGCGGATGTTCTCCGCGGCGACGCGGACCGAATCCGCGTCGATGTCCGAGGCCAGCACGCTCGGCGTGCCGGCGCGCGCGAGGCCGATCGCGAGGATCGCCGAGCCGCAGCCGAGGTCCAGCGCGCGACGCGGCACGCGCCGCCGCGCCGCCGCCTCGATGGCGAGCAGGCAGCCGCGCGTCGTCGCGTGCTCGCCCGAGCCGAAGGCGATGCCGGCGTCGAGCTCGATCGGCCAGGCCCCCGCGGGCGACGGCCCCTCGACATGGCTGCCGCGCACGTGGAAGCGGCCGATGGACAGCGGCGGGAAGCTGCGCTGGTTCTCCGCCACCCAGTCCATGTCCGGCACGTCGGAGGCGACGAAGGCAGGCGGCTGGCGGCCGATCGAGGACGACGCCTCGGCGAGGAGCGCCTCGACATCCTCGCGCGCCGTGCCGGCGGCGAAGATCGCGTCGACCTGCCAGGGGCCGCCGGGCGCGTTCTCGAACGAGCTGAGCGACTGCGCCACCGGCTCGAGCGCGAGGCCGTAGGCGCGCTCGCCGATGGGATCGACGACCATCCTGATCTGCCAGGGCCTGTCCATGTTCGTACTCTTCACCCCCGCCTGAGGAAGCTGTCCATGACCTTCTTGCGGCCGGTCGGGAACTCGACGTCGAGCTTTCCGGCATCGGCGGCGCGCACGATCCCGTAGCCGAACTTCTCGTGGAAGACGCGGTCGCCGGGCGCGAAGCCCGCCGTCGAGGCGGGTCGCGGAGGCACGAGCTCGGCACGTCCCTCGATCACGCGCACCGGGCGCCGGGGCGGCGCCGGCGCCGCGACCCATTCCTGGCTCTGGTCGAACTCGTCGAAGCGCTGGCGCCGTGCCGGCGCTCCCCCCCAGAGGCCGGGCTGCGCGACGCGCTCGACATGCTCTGCCGGCAGTTCCTCGACGAAGCGCGAGGGGATGGAGGACTGCCAGAGGCCATGGACGCGGCGGTTCGCGGCGAAGCTGACATAGGCCCGGCGGCGCGCGCGCGTCAGCCCCACATGGGCGAGGCGCCGTTCCTCCTCGAGCGCCTGCGCGCCCTTCTCGTCGAGCGCGCGCGGATGCGGGAAGAGCCCCTCCTCCCAGCCCGGCAGGAAGACGACGTCGAACTCGAGGCCCTTGGCGCTGTGCAGCGTCATCAGGCTCACCATCTCGCCGGGCGCACCCTCCGCGTTCTCCATCACCAGGCTCACGTGCTCGAGGAAGCCGGCGAGCGTGTCGAAGCCTTCCAGCGCCGAGACGAATTCCTTGAGGTTCTCGAGCCGGCCCGGCGCCTCGGGCGAGCGGTCCTGCCGCCACATGGCGGTGTAGCCGGACTCGTCGAGCGCCATTTCCATCACCTCGGCGTGGTGGTGCGTGGCGAGCGCCGCGCGCCAGCGCGCGACGTCCTCGAGGAAGCGGCGCAGGCCGGCGCGCGCGGGGCCCTTGACCTCGTCGGTCTCCACGAGCTCGGCGGCGGCGCGAGCGAGCGGTATGCCGCGCGCGCGCGCGACGCGGTGCAGCGACT
>VGDA01000553.1 GCA_016869915.1 Alphaproteobacteria bacterium | reverse complement strand
CGCGCGCAGCGCGAGCCGGCTGGCGCGCGAGAGCAGCAGGACGAAGGGCGCGGCGACGCGCGACAGCACGGCCATCGGCCCGGCGGCGATGCAGGCGATGGCCTCGGCGTTGCGCAGCGCGAGCTGCTTGGGCACGAGCTCGCCCACGACCACCGACAGGAAGGTGATCGCGCCGATCACGAGCCCGTAGCCGGCCGCGTCCGCAGCGCCGGCGCCGAGGCCGAGGCCGTGCAGGAACCCCGCCAGCTGCGCGCCGAGCGACGCGCCGCTGACCGCGCCCGCGACGATGCCCACGAGCGTGATGCCGATCTGCACGGTCGACAGGAAGCGCCCGGGATCGGCGTTGAGCTCCAGCGCCAGCGCCGCGCCGCGCCGCCCGGCATCCGCCATCAGCTGGAGCTTGCCGCGCCGCGCCGACACGACGGCAAGCTCCGACATGGCGAGCATCCCGTTGAGCAGGACGAGGGCGAGGACGACGAGCAGCTCGGCGAGAAGCATTGGATCCTTTCCGGCAGGGCGCTGGCGCTCAGCGCCCGTGGTCGATGCCGTCGTCGGGGTCGGCGACGCCGCGCCGCCAGCGATCCGCAGCCATGCGCGCCAGCCTGATGACGACCTGCCTGCGCCGCGCGGGCGCGAGCGGCGTCGGCCCCGGCGCTGGCGGGCGCAGCGCATGCGCGCCATGGCCGTCGCAGACCAGCAGCCCGGCATCCGCCGGCAGGATGGCGACCGGGAAGTCGGGCCCGACCGCGAAGGCGAAGAGGTCGCAATGCTCGAGATAGGCGCGCCACTTGCGGTCGGCGCGGAAGTCGGCGACCGAGGACTTCACCTCGGCGATCAGGATGCGCCCGCCCTCATCGATGCCCATGACGTCGGCGCGGTGCCCGCTGGCGAGCGGGACCTCGGTCAGGCAGCGCCAGCCCTCGCGGTCGAGGCCGCGCATGAGCCCGCGCGCGATGTCGTCGGCGGCGAGCCTGCGGTCGAAGGAAGCCGTTCCCTGGTCCATGGTCGTTCGCGCGAGCATAGCACGGCCGCGCGCGCCGCGTGCGCGCCCGCCGGGCCTTGCCGGGCCGGGGGCGATGGGCTAATCCGCGAACATGCGTTTCCTGCTCGTCGAGGACGATCCCGAGGTCGCGCGCTTCGTGGTCAAGGGCCTCGCCGAGGCGGGCCATGTCGTCGAGCTCGCGCCGGACGGGCGCGAGGGCCTCTATCGCGCGACCGGCGAGAGCTTCGACGCGATCGTCGTCGACCGCATGCTGCCCGGCGGCATGGACGGCCTGACGATGGTCGAGACGCTGCGCCGCGCCGGCAACCAGACGCCGGTCCTGATCCTCTCGGCGCTGGGCCAGGTCGACGAGCGCGTGCGCGGGCTCAAGGCCGGCGGCGACGACTACCTCACCAAGCCCTTCGCCTTCTCCGAGCTGCAGGCGCGTCTGGAGGCGATCCTGCGCCGCGGCAGTGCCAAAGCGGTGGAGACGGTGCTGCGCGTCGCCGACCTCGAGTTCGACCTGCTGTCGCGCGATGTCCGCCGCGCGGGCCGCAGGCTCGAGCTGCTGCCGCGCGAGATGCGGCTGCTGGAATACCTGATGCGGCACGCCGGGCAGGTGGTGACGCGCACCATGCTGCTCGAGGCGGTGTGGGACTACCATTTCGACCCGCAGACCAACGTCATCGACGTCCATGTCAGCCGCCTGCGGCAGAAGCTCGACAAGGGCTTCGCGCGACCGCTGATCCACACGATCCGCGGCGCGGGCTACAGCCTGCGCGCGGATCCCTGACGCGCCCGGCCCGTGCTGCGCTCCACGGTCCTGCGCCTCGCGGTAGGCTACGCCGCGCTCTTCGCGGGCTCGGCGCTGCTGCTCGCCGGCTACATCTACTGGACGACCGAGCGCTACTTCGTGCGCCAGACCGAGAAGACGGTGGTCGCGAGCGCCGACGCGCTGCTCGAGCGCTTCCGCGGCGGCGGCATCCCGGCGCTCGCGCGCGCGATCGATGCGCGGCTGGCCGACGAGGCCGACGACGACGAGATCATCGCGCTAGTCGACGAATCGCGTCGCGTCGTCGCGGGCAACCTCGAGGGCGCGCCCGCCGAGGCGCGCGCGAGCTGGTTCGACCTCGAGATCGTGCGCCGCCCCGTCAATTCGAGCGCGCGGATGCTGCGCCTGCCGGTGGGCGAGGCGCATGTCCTCTACGTGGGCCGCGACAACCAGGTGCGGCTCGACATGCGCAAGGTCTTCGCCGACACGCTCGCCTGGTCGATCGCGATGACGGTGGCGCTGTCCATCCTCGTCGGGTTCCTGGCGCGCCACCTGCTCGCGCGGCGCCTGGCGCGCATCTCCGGCGTCGCTGACCGCGTCGTCCTCGGCGACCTCTCGA
>VGDA01000552.1 GCA_016869915.1 Alphaproteobacteria bacterium | reverse complement strand
ATTTATCGTCTAACAATTCCTGTCAACTCGCTTCCGCCGGGAGTTAGCGCGCAATGACCGAGCCAGACCTGTCCCTGGCGCCCCTCGAGCGCTCGCCCACGCTCACCGAGAAGGTGACGGACGCGATCGTCCAGGCGGTCATGGAACGGCGCATTCCCTTCGGGTCGCGGCTGGTCGAGGCCGAGCTCTCGCGCGCGCTGAATGTCAGCCGCGTCCCGATCCGCGAGGCGCTGCGCCTGCTGGAGAGCCAGGGCGTCGTGGTGAACACGCCCTACAAGGGCATGTGCCTGATGACCGTCGACGAGAGGAAGCTGGACGAGATCCTGTCGGTCCGCACGCTGCTCGAGGAGCGCGCGGTCCGGCTGGCGATCGCGCGCCGCGCGGCTGGCGAGGCGACGAGCGACGAGTTGCGCGCCGCGCTCGCGCGCATGCGCGCGGCCGTCGAGGCCGGGTCATCGGCGCAGATGGCGGCGAGCGACATCGGCTTCCATCGCGCGTTGCTGCGCATGGCCGGCAACGAGACGCTGCTCGCGATGTGGGAGATCATGGCGCGCCAGTTCCAGATGATCGTCGGCATCGCCTGGCACTCGCTCGACACGGAGCGCGAGCGCAACTATGGCGACCACGAGCGCCTGCTG
Source organism: Alphaproteobacteria bacterium (assembly GCA_016869915.1). Lineage (GTDB taxonomy): Bacteria > Pseudomonadota > Alphaproteobacteria > CACIAM-22H2 > CACIAM-22H2 > CAIOSQ01. Next base: position 1,736 of record VGDA01000552.1, on the reverse strand, counting down.
GAGATGATCGAGGCGGGGCAGGAGGCCGAGGCCGCGCGCGAGATCGTGCCGCACATCATGGAGGGCGTCGCGGTCGGGCTGCGCGACGTCGCGCCGGCGCCGTCGGTCACGCGGCTCGTGCCGCGCGCGCCGGGGCGCTGAGGGGCCGCGATGTCGTTGCCGCCGCTCTCGCCGCTCGGCCTTGGAACAGCGCCGCTCGGAGGACTCTACAGCCCGGTCCGCGAGGACGAGGCGATGCGCGTCGTCGAGGCCGCCTGGGGCCACGGCATGCGTGTCTTCGACACCGCGCCGATGTACGGCAACGGCTCCGCGGAGCGCAGGCTCGGCGCCGTGCTGCGGGGCAAGCCGCGCGAGTCCTTCGTCCTCGCGACGAAGGTAGGGCGACTGCTGCGGCTGCCCGCGACACCGCAAGGCGAGGACGCCTACTACAAGGGCACGCCACCGGAGCGACCCGTCTTCGACTTCAGCCATGACGGCGTCATGCGCTCCCTCGAGGAGAGCCTTGTCCGCCTCGGCCTCGATCGCGTCGACATCCTCCACATCCACGACCCCGACGTGCACGAGGCGGAGGCGATGTCCGGCGCCTATCGCGCGCTCGCGCGGTTGCGCGCGGAGGGCACGATCCGCGCCATCGGCGCCGGCATGAACCAGTGGCAGATGCTCGCGCGCTTCGCCGAGGTGGGCGCGTTCGACTGCTTCCTGCTCGCGGGCCGCTACACGCTGCTCGACCAGTCGGCGTTGCCGGTCCTCATGCCGACCTGCGCGCGCAGGGGCGTGCGCATCCTGGCCGCCGGCGTCTACAACAGCGGCCTGCTGGCCGATCCGAGGCCCGGCGCGAAGTTCAACTACGACGACGCGCCGGCCGACCTTCTCGCGCGCGCGCAGCGCCTCGATGCGGTCTGCAGGTCGCATGGCGTGCCGCTCAAGGCCGCCGCCATCCGGTTCCCCGGGCTCCATCCGGTCGTCGCCTCGACGCTGACCGGCGCGCGCTCGGTCGCGGAACTCGACGAGACCGTCGCCATGTCGCGCGTCGAGATCCCGCCCGCGCTGTGGGACGACCTGCGCGCGCAAGGCCTGCTCGACCCCGCCGCGCCGACGGGCCGGCGCGAGGACGCATGAGGACCATCGACTCCCACCAGCATTTCTGGGATCCGTCGAGGGCGTCCTATCCCTGGATGGAGGCGCCGGCGCTCGCGCCGATACGCAGGCCCTTCGCGCCTGCCGACCTTCGCCCCCTCCTCGATGCCGAGGGCGTCGACGGCTGCATCTTCGTGCAGTGCCGCCACGACGAGGAAGAGACCGCCGAGCAACTGGCGGCGACGCGCGCACATCCCTGGATCGCGGGCGTCGTCGGCTGGGTCGACCTCGAGGCGCCGGACGTCGATGCGCGCATCGCGCGACTGCGCGCCCTTCCCGGAGGCGAGCGCCTCGTCGGGATCCGCCACATCGTCCACGACGAGGCCGACGCCGCCTGGCTCGCGCGGCCATCGGTCATCGGCGGGCTGCGGCGCGTCGCCGCCGCGGGGCTGGTCTATGACCTGCTGGTGCGTACGCGCGAGCTGCCGGCGGCGATCGCCGCCGTGCGCGCCGTGCCGGAGGGCCGCTTCGTCCTCGACCATGCGGCGAAGCCACCCATCGCGCGCGGCTGGGACGCCGACTGGGCGCAGCGCGTCGCGACGATCGCGCGCGAGCCCAATGTCCATTGCAAGCTCTCCGGCCTCGTGACCGAGGCGTCT
>VGDA01000551.1 GCA_016869915.1 Alphaproteobacteria bacterium | reverse complement strand
GTCGGCGTGGTGGCGCAGCGTCCAGGGGGCCTTCCCGCGGAAGACGTAGGTATCGAGCGCCGCGTGGGCGAGGCCGACATAGAGGCCCTTCTGGAAGGCCGGGCGGATGTTGCGCACGGAACGCAGCTCCTCCCAGACCCAGGATGCCTCGAGCGCCGCCGGATATGCGTCCAGCGTGCCCACCGGCCCGTCCTGCGCCAGCGTCGCGAAGACGGCCTCGGCGCAAAGCATGCCGGACTTCATCGCCGTGTGGCTGCCCTTGATCTTCGCGACGTTCACGAAGCCGGCCGAGCAGCCGATGATCGCGCCGCCCGGGAAGACGAGCCGGGGTATTGCCTGGAAGCCGCCCTCGTTGATGGCGCGCGCGCCGTAGGCCACGCGCCGCCCGCCCTCGAAGAAGCCGCGGATCGCGGGATGCGTCTTGAAGCGCTGGAATTCCTCGAAGGGCGACAGGTAGGGGTTGCGGTAGTCGAGGCCGGTCACGAAGCCGACGGCGACCTGGTTCGCGCCGAGATGGTAGAGGAACGACCCACCATAGGTCTCCCAGTCGAGCGGCCAGCCGATCGTGTGGATGATCGTGCCCTCGCTGTGGCGGGCAGGATCGACCTCCCAGAGTTCCTTGATGCCGAGGCCGAAGGTCTGCGGGCCGACGCCGTCGCGCAGGTCGAATCGCTCGAACAGCGTTTTGGCGAGCGAGCCGCGCACGCCCTCCGCGAACAGCGTGGCGCGGCCATGAAGCTCGATACCCGGCTGGTAGCCGGCGGTCCTCTCGCCGTCCTTGCCGATGCCCATGTCGCCGGTGGCGACGCCGCTGACGCGGCCATCCTCGGCGTACAGCACCTCGGCCGCGGCGAAGCCCGGGAAGACCTCGACGCCCAGCGCCTCGGCCTGCTGCGCCAGCCAGCGGCAGACATTGCCCAGGCTGACGATGTAGTTGCCGTGGTTGTGCATCTGCGGCGGCTTCGGCAGGCGGATGGCGCGCTTCGCGGTCAGGAACAGGAACCTGTCCTCGCGCGCGGGCGTGTCGAGCGGGGCGCCCTTCTCGCGCCAGTCGGGGATCAGCTCGTCGAGCGCGCGCGGCTCCATCACCGCGCCGGAGAGGATGTGGGCGCCGACCTCCGAGCCCTTCTCGAGCACGCAGACCGAGAGCTCGCGGCCATGCTCGATGGCGAGCTGCCTGAGGCGGATCGCGGCCGACAGCCCGGCCGGGCCCGCACCGACGATCACGACGTCGTAGTCCATCCGCTCTCGCGACATGCCTGTGACCCGCTTCTCGACCAAGGGGAGCTCGTCATATAGGGCAAGCCGCATCGGCCATGCTACGGTGCTTGCATGCCGAACGACCTCGCGACCCTGGCCTGGCTGGTCGAGATGGGCGCCGACGAGGCGATCGCCGACGCGCCGGTCGACCGCCTCGCCGCCGCTCCCGCCGCCCCGTCCCGGCCGGCTTCCGCCGCTCCCGCAGTCCCCGTCGCACCGGATCCCGCGCCGCCCAGGCTGGCCGCGCCGGCGCCGCCGGCCGACACCATCCCGGCGGGCCTTGCCGCCGCGGGCGGAGCGGAGGCGGCCGCCAGCGCCCGCGCCCTCGCCGCGGCCGCGGGCAGCCTCGCGGAGCTGGAGGCCGCGGTGAGGCGCTTCGACGGCTGCAGCCTCAAGGTCACCGCCACCAGCACGGTCTTCTCCGACGGCGTCCCCGGCTCGCGGGTGATGCTGGTCGGGGAGGCGCCCGGCGCCGACGAGGACCGCCAGGGCAAGCCCTTCGTCGGGATCTCGGGCCAGCTCCTCGACCGGATGCTCGGCTGGATCGGCCTCGACCGCGCCAGCAACGTCTACATCGCGAACGTCATCTACTGGCGCCCGCCGGGCAACCGTCCGCCGACCACCGCGGAGGTCGCGGCCTGCCTGCCCTTCATCCAGCGCCAGATCGAGCTGGCCTCGCCGGAGATCCTGGTCCTGCTCGGCGCCTCGGCCGCCCAGGCGCTGCTCGGCACGACCGGCGGCATCGGCCGCCTGCGCGGCCGCTGGCACGACTACATCCTGCCCTCCGGCCGAAGCCTGCAAACAATCGCAACATTTCATCCCGCCTATCTCTTGCGCTCTCCCGGACAGAAGAGGGAGTCATGGCGCGATTTATTGACGATCAAAAACAAATTATCCGTCGGGACAAACTGATCTAAGTGAAGGAACAGAAATAAAATTGTCCACATCCACTTGGAAAGACTGACAATTTCTGCTTGATCGCCTTGCAGCCAGTCCTGTACCTGACTCGCCTCGATGCTGGGCAGACGCAGGAATACTTCAAGGCGTGCGCAAGCCGCCTCGCAGATCGGCGGGACCTTCGTCCTGCTGGCATCGCTCGCGGCCATGCTGGCGA
>VGDA01000550.1 GCA_016869915.1 Alphaproteobacteria bacterium | reverse complement strand
TCGAAGCGCTTCTCGAACCGGGCGTAGATCTCGTCCATGGTGCGCGCACGCCCGTCGCCGGCGTAGAAGACCGCGCGGTTGGCCGCTGCCGCTTCCGGCAGGAGATCCGCACCCGCCTTCGAGCCGTCGGCGTCGCGTGCGCGAAGGAACTGCCCCGCGCCATGCGGCCCGAAGAAATGCGCGAAATAGAGATCCGTCGCCGAAGGCTCGCGGCCGAGCGTCCCGCGCAGGTGGTTCTGGCTTTCCTTCGTGTACTCGGCCGCCATCGAGGCGGCGAAGCGCGGATCGTTGCGCAGCTCGAGGATCCGGGCGCGCGTCTCTGGATCGGCGACGCGCGGCGCGCCACCACGCCCGACCTCGATCGCCGCGGCCTCGGTCGCCATGCCGTGCCGCGCGCCGTGCTGGCGCACCATGGAAAGCCATGTCCCCTCGAGGAACTGGTAGAGGCCGGTGGCCGACGAGGTCGTCGCCTTCGCCCTCGGGTCGAAGCCGCTCTCGGTCTCAGCCTGCTTGACGAGGAACTCGAAGGAAACGCCCGTGCGGCGCGACGCGACCTGGATGGCGTCACGGACTTCGGGATTGGCCTTGGGACCGACCGGTCGAATGCTTGTCATGGCGGCAGGCTAGGTCCCCTATGCTTACAATTCATGAATGCCCGGTCGCCGGATCGAACGCACGGGCAACCGTTCCCGGATCCTAGTCCTAGGATGCGTCGAAGATGAACAACGCCGAGAGGCAAGTCGGTCCGCCACGGACCGGACCGGAGGCTGCGTGCCTCTGCGTCGATCTCGGCGCGAGCTCGATGCGCGTGGCGGTGTTCGCGCGGGACGGCGAGGCGCTCGCCGCGGCCTCCGCCCCGCTGCGGCTCGGCACCGAGGCGGACGCGGAAGCCTGGTTCGGGGGCCTCGAGGCGCTGGCGGGCGAGGCGCTGGCGCTCAACGAGGTCCGCGTCGCCCGCACGGCGCTGCGGATCCTGTTCCTCACGCCCTAGATGGTGGCGCCCGCGGTCGGGGCCACGATCTGGCTCTGGATGCTCGAGCCGCAATTCGGGGTCGTGAACTACCTGCTCGTCGCCGCCGGCCTCGTCGCCACGCCGGTCGCCTGGCTGGGCGAGCCCGGTCCCGCCTTCGCGGCCGTGACCGCCGTCGAGGTCTGGCGCGGCGTTCCCTTCGTCATGCTGCTGCTGGCCGGGCTGCAGACGATCCCGCTCGAGCAGTACGAGGCCGCCTCGATCGACGGCGCCAGCGCGTGGCAGCGCTTCCGCTTCGTCACCCTGCCCAATCTCGGCTACCTGCTGGTCGTCGCCTCGACGCTCGACACGATCAACGTCGTGCGCCACTACGACATCATCGGCGTGATGACCGGCGGTGGGCCGGCGGGAGCGACGGAGGCGCTGCCGGCGCTGCTCTACAACACGGCCTTCCGCGCCAACCGGTTCGGCGAGGCCGCGGCGATCGGCGTGCTGCTCCTCCTGATGGTGCTTGCCTTCGCGGTCGTCTACCTGCGTGTCACGCGCATCGGCCGGCCGGAGGTCGCGCGATGACGCGCAGGCCGCCGATGGCTTCCGCGGCGCTGGCGCTGGCGCTCGGCCTCGCCGCGGCGGTGACCGTCTTCCCGTTCTACTGGATGCTCAACACCTCGCTGAAGCCGCCGCACGAGGTGTTCCTGTCGCCGCCGGCCTTCGCGTCCGAGAACTGGACCCTCGCCGCCTACGACACGCTGCTGCGCGTCCGGCCCTTCGGCCGCTACTTCCTCAACAGCCTCGTGGTGTCGGCGGGGTCGACGCTGCTCTCGGTCGTGCTGGCGGCGCTGGCCGCCTATGGATTCACGCGCTTCCACATCCGCGGCGCGGGTGCGCTGGTCGTGTTCCTGCTCTTCACGAAGATGCTGCCGGAGACGCTGCTGATCATCCCGTACTTCCGGCTGATGTCCGAGCTGGGGCTGCTCAACACGCACTTCGCCCTCATCCTCGCCTACTCGTCCTTCGCGCTGCCGTTCAGCGTCTGGATTCTGATCGGCTTCTTCCGCTCCATCCCGCGCGAGATCGACGAGGCGGCGATCGTCGATGGTGCCTCGCGGCTGTCCGCCTTCTTCCGCGTGATCCTGCCGCTGGCGCGGCCGGGGCTGGTCGCCGTGGCGCTGTTCACCTTCCTCATCTCGTGGAACGCCTATGTCTGGGCGCTCGTCCTGACCACCGATCCGTCGATGTTCGTGCTCTCCGTGAGCATCGCCAACATGGTCGGCGAGTACCGGGTGCAGTGGAACGAGCTCATGGCCGCCGCCATGATCGCCGCCGCGCCGGTCATGGTCCTCTACGCCCTCCTCGAGCGCCACCTCGTGAGCGCTATCACCGCCGGCGCGGTGGAGGGCTGAGATCCCCCG
>VGDA01000549.1 GCA_016869915.1 Alphaproteobacteria bacterium | reverse complement strand
GAGCGCGATCCTGCCGTCGTGCGAGATCGCGGTCATCGCGCCCTCGTGCTTGAAGCGGCCGATCGCGGTGCGCTTCACCGGCGTCGAGGATGGATCGTAGGGATCGTACTCGACGACCCAGCCGAAGCGGTTCGGCTCGTTCGGCTCCTTGTCGAGGTCGAAGCGCGGGTCGTGCGCGCCCCAGGGCGCGCCGCGGCTTGCCTGCACGCCGTAGCGCGCGTAGTTGCGCGCCTCGGGCGTCCTGTTGCGGTCGCCGCGAAAATAGCCGCCGAAGTTCTCCTCGCCCGACAGGACCGTGCCCCAGGGCGTGAAGCCGCCGGCGCAGTTGTTGAGCGTGCCGACCACGCGCGAGCCCGTCGGGTCGGCATTGGTGCGCAGCCGCGCATGGCCCGCCGCGGGACCCGCGACGCGGAACGTCGCGCCGCGCATCGACAGGCGGCGGTTGTAGGGGCTGTCCTTGACGTAGCGCCAGCGCCCGCCCGACTTGCGCACCTCGACGACCGAGAGGCCATGGGCGCTCTGGTCGTGCTCGACCTGCTCCCTGGTGAGCCCCTTCGCGCCGTTGTTGCGGCCGTCCATGCCGGGCCACATCAGCTCGTTGTTGGTGTACTCGTGGTTCGAGCACAGCAGGCCGCGCGAGGAACTGCGCGAGCCATAGGGCAGCGGCCAGTAGGCGAGGAAGTCGCAGTTGTAGCCGAACTGCTTCTCCTGCGCGGCGCCGTCGACCTTGCCGGGGACGAAGTCCGGCGCGGCCTTCGCGATCGGGTCGCCCCAGCGGATCAGGACCTCGGCGCGGTAGCCCTCGGCGACATGGTGGCGCTCGTCGAGCCCGTGCTTCACGTCGCGGAACCTGAGCGTCGAGCCGCCCGGCGCGGATGCCTGCTGCGCGGTCGCGTCCTCGCCCGCCAGCGCGGCGCCGAGCACGCCCGCCGCGGACCCGGCGAGGAGCAGGCGCCGCGAGATGACGTCCTGGATGGACGCCGCCCTCGACTCGTTCACGCCGATGTCGTCGGGATCGATCTCGTCGTTCCGCTCGCCGCCCATGCGCCGTCCCCCATGGCTGCGCGGCACGGGCCCGTCGCCCGCGCCTGTCCGCGTCGATCATATGACGGTTCCGTGACGCCCGTCACCGGGCCGGGCCGCCGGGAGTCAGCCCGGCGCGGGATCCGGCTGGTCGTCGAGCGCGTAGCCCGCGGCGCGCACCGTGCGGATCACGTCGCGCTCGCCCTCGCCGTTGATCGCCTTGCGCAGGCGGCGGATATGCACGTCGACCGTGCGCAGCTCGACATAGATGTCGCGGCCCCACACGCCGTCGAGCAGCTGCTCGCGCGAGAAGACGCGCCCCGGCCGCTCCATGAAGAAGCGCAGCAGGCGGAACTCGGTGGGCCCGAGATGCAGGAAGCGCCCGTTGCGCATCACGCGATGCGCCGCGAGGTCCATGGCGATGCCGCCATAGGTCAGCATCTCGTCGGCCGCCCCCGGCCGCGCGCGACGCAGCACGGCGCGGATCCGCGCGACCAGCTCGGACGGGCTGAACGGCTTGATCACGTAGTCGTCGGCGCCGACCTCGAGCCCGCGCACGCGGTCGGCCTCCTCGCCGCGCGCCGTCAGCATGATGACGGGAAGGTCGCGCAGCTCGGGGCGCCGGCGGACCTGGCGGCAGATCTCGATCCCGGACACATGCGGCAGCATCCAGTCGAGCACGAGCAGGTCGGGCTTGCCCTCCTTGAGCAGGGCCAGCGCCTCCTCGCCGTCGTTGGCGGCGGTGACGCGGAAGCCTTCCTTCTCGAGGTTGTAGCGCAGCAGCTCGACCAGCGAGACCTCGTCCTCGACGACGAGGACATGGAGCTTGTGCTGGCTCACCCGCGCGGCTCCGGCTGGACAACAGCGAGGCTCGCGTCGTCGCCCTTGGGGCGCGCCTCGTTGAGGTTCCGGCCGGTGACCTGGAACTGCACCATCTCCGCGACGTTGGTGGCGTGGTCGCCGATGCGCTCGATGTTCTTTGCGATGAAGAGCAGGTGGGTCGTCGGCGTGATGTTGCGCGCGTCCTCCATCATGTGGGTGACGAGCTCGCGGAAGAGGGAATCGTGCAGCGCGTCGAGCTCCTCGTCGCGGTTCCACACCGCGACGGCCTTTGGCACGTCCCGCCCGACATGCGCGTCGAGGACGTCCTTCACCATCTCCTGCGCCACCCTGCCCATGCGCGGCAGCGTCGGCGGCACGGGAACGGGCGCAAGCTGCGACAGCGCGACGGAGCGCTTGGCGACGTTCTTCGCGTAGTCCGCCATGCGCTCCAGGTCGGAGGCGATGCGCAGGCTGCCGACGACGAGCCGCAGGTCGGAGGCGACGGGCTGGCGCAGCGCGAGCAGGTTGACAACCTGGGTGTCGACCTCGCG
>VGDA01000548.1 GCA_016869915.1 Alphaproteobacteria bacterium | reverse complement strand
GATCGCGCTGCTGATTTCTCGACATCCTGGAAGCATCCATCTTCGGTCCTCTCTCGACAAATGGATGTCCAAGGAAACGGGGGCCAGCTCACGTCGAGCACGAAGCGGCGGCGCGATCTGGTATCGGTCATGGTCGTGTCCTCCCATTTTTGCCCGGCCCTCACGCAGGAAACGCCCGACGGCGCCCGCGACCGGATTTATCCGCAGAGGCTGTATCAAGGCCGCCGCAGAGTCCAGCGGCCGCGCGTTCACCGGGCCGGCGCGCATGTCTTATGGACGCCGCCACGAAGCGCCATATCGCGACTTCGCTCTCCTTGGGCCCATGGCGAAGGGGAAATCCGGGGAAACCCGGGAATTTCCGCTCGTTCACCACGCGCGAACGGCCTTGGGCGCCATAGTGCCGGACGAGCCGAAGGGCTTCGTCGAAGACATGACCTTCGGGGCCGATGCCGGGCTCCGTCGCCGGTCGTTCTTGCCATGTGGAACGGGATGGCGTGTGTTTTCGCGTCGGGCCCCCTGATGCCTAGGTCCGCGCGCAGTCCCGCGTCGCGGAAATCAGGGCATCGGTCACTTGCCGATCACAGGAGGAAGGCTTCCATGAGCGATGAGCAGGCGATCGCGATCCGCGATCTCCACCCGCCGATCGAGCCGCACCTGCAGGGTCGGCTCGCGGTCGGGGACGGCCACGAGCTCCACTACGAGGTCTCCGGCAACCCGCAGGGCCGCCCCGTCCTGTTCCTGCATGGCGGCCCCGGCAGCGGCTGCAAGCCCGAGCATCGCCGCTTCTTCGACCCGCTCGCGTGGCGCATCGTGCTCCTCGACCAGCGCGGCGCCGGCCGCTCGACGCCCTCGGGGTCGCTGGTCGCCAACACAACGCAGCGCCTGGTCGCCGACATCGAGGCCCTGCGCCTGCGCCTGGGTATCGCGCGCTGGGTCGTGTTCGGCGGTTCCTGGGGCTCGACGCTTGGGCTCGCCTATGCCGCCGCGCATCCCGGCGCCTGCGCCGGGCTGGTCCTGCGCGGCATCTGGCTGGCGCGCCGGCGCGACATCGACTGGTGGATGCGCGGCGTGCGCCGCATCTTCCCCGAATACTGGGAGGAATTCGTCGGCCTGCTGGAGCCGCACGAGCGCGCCGACGTGGTCGCCGCCTATGGACGACGACTCGCCGATCCCGATCCCGCCGTCCACATGCCGGCTGCGGTCGCCTGGCGCGGCTTCGACCAGAAGCTCTCCTCGCTGCGCCCGGCGCCCGGCGACGTCGCGCCGGCGGGGCCCCTGACGCTGGCCGTCGCGCGCATCGAGCAGCACTACGTCCGCCACGAGGCCTTCCTGGCCGAAGGCGAGCTGCTGCGCGGCGTCGATCGCTTCCGGCATGTCCCGGGCGTCATCCTGCATGGCCGCTACGACATGATCGCGCCCATCGACGGCGCGATCGCGCTGGCGCGCGCCTGGCCGGAGGCGCGGCTGCAGGTCATCGAGGACGGCAGCCATTCGACAGCCGAGCCCGCGATGCGCAAGGCGCTGCTCGACGCCGTCGACGCCTTCGCCGGGCTGGCGTGAGCGCGGAAATCGCACGCTGGATCGGATTTCGTGGATCAGGCGAGCGTCGCGACGAAGCGCGTGGCGGCGCCAAGGACCGCATCGCGGCGATCGCGATGCGGGGCGTGGCTGCATCCGTCGAGCATGATCGTCTCGCAGCCGCCGCCGGCCTGGCGCGCTATCGCCTCGAGCTGCGCCGCGCTGCCGTACTCGTCGTCCGCGCCCTGGATGACCAGCGCCGGCGCCTCGATCGAGGGGAGCAGGTCCTCGATGTTCCAGCCGCGGAACTCCGGCGAGAGCCACGTGTCGTGCCAGTCCGCGAAGACGCGCGGCGCGTCGTCGTGGTGGCGGGCGAGTCGCGCGGGCAGGTCGGTGCCGCGCCAGGCCTCGCCCGCCGCGCGGATGCCGGCCAGGGTCTCCTCCTCGACGAAGACATGCGGTGCCTCGAGCACCATGCCGGCGACGTCGTGCCCGGATGCCGCGTGGATCAGCGCGATCGACGCGCCATCGCTGTGGCCGAAGAGGACGGGCCGCGCGATGCCGAGCGCGCGCAGCAGCGCGGGCAGGCGCTGCCGCGCCTCGAGATGGAGGTAGTCGGCGCGCCGCGGCGCAGGCGGCGGCGCGGAGGCGCCGTAGCCATGGCGCGAATGGACGAGGCCGCCGCAGCCGGTGCGCGCGCAGAGCTCGTCCGGGAAGTCGCGCCAGAGCCGCGCCGAACCCAGACCCTCGTGCAGGAACACGATGGTCGGCGCCCCGGGGCGCGCGGCCGCGACGAGGCGATGCTCGACCGGCCCGGCGTCGCTGTCGACGAAGGACATCATCGGACGAGCATCGCCAGCGAGGCCGGCGCGCGCAAGGCGCCCG
>VGDA01000547.1 GCA_016869915.1 Alphaproteobacteria bacterium | reverse complement strand
GAGCGCGGGCGGCAACCCGGCGGCCTGCGTGGCAGCGCCATGCCCCGTGCGCACCAGCATGCGCGCCGCGCCCGCGGCGAGCGCCGCCTCGAGGTCGCGTAGCGAATCCCCGACCATCGTCGCGTCGTGGCCCGCGACGCGGAAGCGGCGCATCGCGTCGAGCAGCATGCCGGGCGCGGGCTTGCGATGGGTCGAGCGCGGCCCCGGCGCGTCGGTGCAGGCGTGTATCTCGTCGAGCCGCGCGCCGGCGCGCGCGAGTTCGTCGCGCAGCCTGTCGTGGATGCGCCCGAGCATGACGGCATCGATGATGCCCCGGCCGACGGCGCTCTGGTTGGTGCATAGCGCGACGGCGATTCCCGCCGCGTTGAGGCGCGCCACCGCGGCCGCCGAGCCGGGGATCATCTCCAGCTCCGCCGGGGACTTCACGTAGTCGGCGCGGTCCCTGTTCAGGACCCCGTCGCGGTCGAGCAGGACGAGGCGCGGGCGTGTCATGTCACGGCATCCTACGCAAGGCCGCGCGCGTCGCCCACGCCGCGGTCGCGGCCGCGAGGAGGGCTGCAGCCGGCACGGGCAGCGCGAGCAGCCCCCATGCCGCCGGCCCGGGCGCCGGCACGGGCAACGCGCCGGGCGGCAACGGTCCCGCCAGGAAGGCGGACGCGGCAAGCAGCGCGACGGCGAAGGCCACGCCGCCGGCGGCGCCCGATGCGCCCAGCCGGGCGGCGTCCGCGGCGATCTCCGCGACGATGCGCGCGTCGCGCGCGCCCATGAGGTGCAGGATCTCCACCTGCTCCCGGCGCGCGGCGAGCCGCGCATGCGTCGCGAGCGCCACGGCGGCCATGCCCGCAAGGCCGACGGCGAGCAGCATCCCGCCCGAGAGCAGCGCCGCCGCGAGCCCGAGGCGCAGCAAGGCCTCGCGCCATGTCGCGTGGTCGTCGAAGGACAGGCCCGGCACGGAGGCGCGCAGCTCCGCCTCGAGGTCGGCGCGCGGGAAGCCGCCTCCGGGCAGCAGGCGGAGCTCGAGCAGCGCGGGCAGGGGCAGGTCGGCGATCTCCTCGCCCTCGCCGAGCCAGGGCGCGAGCAGCGCGCGCATCCGCTCCGGCGGGAGGCGCCGCGCCTCGCCGACGCCGGGTGCCGCGCGCAGCCGTGCCAGCGCCGCCTCGACCCGCGCCTCGAGCTCGGGGCCGGCGGCGACCTCGATGGTGAGCGCCACGCCGAGCTCGGCGCGCAGCCGCTGGGACAGCGCGTCGGCGCAGATCGCGAAGGCGAGGGCGAGGCAGGCGAGGAAGGACGCCGCCGCCGCGATGCCGCGGAGATGGACGCGCCCTTCGGCGCGCGAGAGGTCGAGCAGGCCGCTCACAGCAGCCGGGCCCTGCGCGACGGGAGCCGCGCGAGGCTGCCCGCTTCGAGATGCAGCTCGGGATAGGCGAAGCGCTCGACGAGCCGCGTGTTGTGGGTCGCGATCACGACGGTCGTGCCCATGCGGTGCAGCGCCTCGAAGAGGTAGAGCAGGCGCAGCGCCATCTGGTCGTCGACATTGCCGGTCGGTTCGTCGGCGAGCAGCAGGCGCGGCCGCGCGACGACCGCGCGGGCGATGGCGAGGCGCTGCTTCTGCCCGCCGGAGAGGACCGGCGGCCGTGCCTCCAGCATCCCGCCCAGGCCGACCCATTGCAGGAGCTCGACCACGTCCCGGCGGCTCGCCTGCGCGTCGGCGCCGGCGATGCGCAGCGGCAGGGCGGCGTTGTCGACTATGTCCAGGTGGTCGAACAGGCGGAAGTCCTGGAACACGACCCCGATGCGCCGGCGCAGCGCGGCGAGGTCCTCGCGCCCGGCCCGCGCGACGTCCTGCCCGAAGACCGAGACGCGCCCGCGGGTAGGCCGGAGCGCGAGGTAGAGCAGCGACAGGAGCGAGGACTTCCCGGCGCCCGAGGCGCCGGTCATGAAATGGAAGGAACCCGGCTCGAGCCGGAAGCTGATGTCGCGCAGCACCTCCGGGCCGGCGCCATAGCGCAGGCCGACATGCTCGAACTCGACGACAGGGCTGGTCCCGGCCGGTTGCGACTCGGTGCTTTGCATGGGCGCGCACGGAAGTCTCGCATGCGCGACGGTGCCGGCAAACCGGGGCGCGCCTGCCCCGTCGGCTTGTCATGACGCGCGCGGGTCGCGTAGATAGTCCGACTTAGTCAAGAGGAGCCGGGGCGAGGTTCGCGACACATGATCATCGGCTGCCCCAATTGCTTCTCGCGCTTCCGCGTGCCCGACCACGCGCTGACCCCGTCGGGCCGCAAGCTCCGCTGCGGGAAGTGCGCGCATGAGTGGAAGGTCGATGCCAACGGCCAGCCGGTCGACCGGCCGCCCGCGCCCCCGCCACCACCACCGCCGCCGCCGCCGCCCCCGCCCCCGGAGGTCGT
>VGDA01000546.1 GCA_016869915.1 Alphaproteobacteria bacterium | reverse complement strand
CCGGTCGTGCGGATCACCTCGGCATCGCCCGCCTCCTCCACGTCCATGATCCGCTGCAGCGGATGCTCGGAGCGCTCGCGCGATTCGGTGTTGCGCGCCAGCGCCAGGATCTCGTCGCGATGGCGCCACCGCGCGGCGCGCGCGTCATTGACGCCGCGCAAGCGCGGGTCCCGGGAAGGGGCTGGGGCTGGCGCCGCCGACGGCGGCGGCGCGCGCCGGGCGCTCAGCCCGGCAGGACCATCTCGTGCAGCAGCAGGTCGCGCCGCGCGCCCGGCTCGTCGACCGGCTCGTAGCCGGCGAAGGACTGGTCGGTCTTCGGCATGGCGACGAGGGTGTTGGGCGCGTAGGGGATCACGGTCACGCGCTCGAAGCGCGCGCGCGGATGCTCGATGCCGCCGCCGCAGGAGAAGCCCTGCTCGTTGGGCACGTAGAGCGACAGGCCGAGGTCGCCGCGCGAGGCGTCGGGAGCGAGCTGGATCGCGCTGGTCACGACCGCCGCGGCCGCGCCGGTGGACGGGCCACGCGACATGGAGGCGGGGTCGCGCGCCAGCGTCGCCTCGGCGCGCAGCGAGATGCTGGAGCCCGGGGCGTCGAGCCCGAAGCGCGCGCTGATCACCTCGTAGAACCGCGCCATGATCCAGGCGCCGACATCCTCGTGCGTCATCGCGGCGAGCATGTCGGTCCAGAAGGCGCGCGCGGGGTCGACCTGGACGAGTTGCACGCCGGGCTCGGGGACGAAGACCCTGCGCCCGCCGCCGGCCAGGCCCGTGTAGGCGTCGTCGGCGGGCAGCATCGCGAGGGCGTGGCGATGCAGGCCCGGCGGCAGGATCTCTCACGACCATGTGCGGGAAGGGATAGGAGAGCACCGGCGCGTTCGCGATCCGGTACATCATGTGCCGCCTGGCTTCGGAGAACATCTTGGCGCTCCCGGCGCGTCGTCCCGCAAGCGCCGCGGGAGTGGGGTTTCAGGAATTATTGACCTTAACGCGCGCGGGTTTACGAAAGATTATCGCCCTAGGCGGCGCATCCCGCGCGCCAACGGGCGATCGAGGGCATGCCATGGACACCGACATCGCGAAGCGGCTCGACGCGGTCCTGCACCGCATCCCGCGCGCCTATCCCGGGCCGGGCGGCGCCATCGCGGTGCTGCGCCGCGGCGAGGTGCTCGCGCGCCATGCCTGGGGCTACGCCAATGCCGAGCGGCGCATCCGCTTCACGCCGCGCACGCTCTTCCGCGCCTGCTCGATCACCAAGCAGTTCGTTTGCGCGACGCTGCTGGCCGAATGCCCGGACATCGAGGCGCTGGCGCCGCTGCTGCGCGCGCGCCTGCCGATGCTCGCGGGCCAGCTGCCCGCGATCGCGCATCTCGCGCACAACCAGTCGGGCCTGCGCGACTACTGGGCGCTCGCCATGCTGCTGGGCGCGGGCGCGGAGGATCCCTTCGGCGAGCGCGAGGCGCGCGCCACCATCGCCGCGACGCGCGCGACGCAGTTCGCGCCGGGCACGCGCTATTCCTACTGCAACCAGAATTTCCGCCTGCTCGGCGACCTGCTGGAGGAGCGCAGCGGCCGCTCGCTCGCCGAGCTCATGCGCGCGCGCGTGCTCGGCCCCGCCGGCATGGACGGCGCCTTCCTCGCCGCCGACACCTCCGCGATGCCCGACGGGACGGAAGGCTACGAGGGCTCGCAGGGCCTCGGCTTCCGGCCGGCGGTCAACCGCATCCTGTGGACGGGCGATGCCGGGCTGGGCGCCAGCCTCGACGACATGATCGCGTGGGAACGGCATGTCGACGCGACGCGCGAAGACGACGCGTCGATCTACTCCCGGCTCTCGCGCCCCGTGGCCTTCGCCGATGGCGCGCCGGCGGCCTATGGCTTCGGCCTCGACCGCACGCCGGAATTCGGCCACGCGCTGACGCAGCATGGCGGCGCGCTGCGCGGCTGGCGCAGCCACCGCATGCATTGCGCGGCGGAGCGCGTCTCGGTCGTCGTGCTGTTCAACCATTCCGCCGACGCGCAGGCCGCGGCGCACGAGGCGCTGGGCGCGGTGCTCGGCAGCGCGAAGGCGGCTCCCGACGCCAGGCTGCCCCATCCCGACTGGCAAGCGACCTGGCGCGAGGCGCAGACGGGTCTCTGCGCGCGGATCGAGAAGGGCCCGCCCGGCGAGCTGCGCCTGCGCTTCGCGGCGGGGCCGGAGCGGCTGCTGCTGCAGCCCGATGGCAGCGCGCGCTCGGCGCGCACGACGCTGCGCATGGAGGGCGGCGCGCTGCGCATGGAGCGCCACGCGGAGAACCTGCGCGCGACGCTCGAGCCGGTGGAGGCGGCCCGCGCGCCGGCCTCGGCGCGCGGCGCGGCGGAGATCGCGGGGCGCTGGCGCTGCGCCGAGATCGACGCGGAGCTGGAGATCGAGGACGCGGGCGGCAT
>VGDA01000545.1 GCA_016869915.1 Alphaproteobacteria bacterium | reverse complement strand
GACCACGGGCTCGACCTGGAGGCTGCGGCGCATCATCCGCGCATCGACGTCTCGGACCCGGACATGGTGACGATGGACCCCCGCCTCGCGCCCGAGGTGCAGGCCGCGCTCGCCGCGAGGTTCCCGACGCGGACCATCGAATACACCGCCTATCCGGGCGGCTATGCCTGCCCGCAGGTCGTGCTCCAGGACGGCGACACGCGCATGGGCATCGGCGACGTGATGAGCCCGTGGTCGGCCGGCGTCAGCGAGGACGAGGTCTGACGCGCAAGCGCCCCGCGCCACCCGCTCAGCGCGGCGGCGCGGGATCCGGCGTCTCGCGCCCGCAGAGCCGGTCGGCCTCGCGCGTGGCCTCGGTCAGCGCGGACTCGACCTCGAGGCGCAGCGCCTCGAGCGTCGCCTCGTCCGCCTCGCGCGGCATGGCGATCGGCCTGCCGAGGACATAGACGCCGCGACCGAATGGCAGCGGCAGCAGCAGCCTGTCCCAGCTGCCGAGGATCCTGCCGCGCGTGGTCGAGAACGCGACCGGCACGACAGGCGCGCCGGCCATGCGCGCCATCATCAGCACGCCGGGCTGGGCGCGCATGCGCGGCCCGCGCGGCCCGTCCGGCGTGATCGCCGCCCACCTGCCGCCGCGCAGCCAGGAGATCATGCGGCGCAGCCCCTCCGATCCGCCGCGGCGCGACGAGCCGTCGATCACCTCGAGGCCGAGGCGACGCATCGTCGCGGCGCTGATGCGGCCATCGCGATGCGTGGAGCTCAGCACCGCGAGATCGCGACCGCGCCCGAGGAGGCGCCAGAGCCCGGTCATCGCGCCGAGGCGTCCGTGCCAGAACGCCGCGACGACCGGGCCGCCCGCGTCGAGCAGGGCCTCTATGTGCTCGCGCCCCTCGATGCGCCACGACGTCGTCGCCAGCACGAGGCGCACATAGGCCGCGACGAGGGCGGAGACGATCACCGTGCCGGCGGCCGAGGCGAGGAAGCGCTTGAGCAAGGCCGGGTCCCCGCGCGGTTCGTCAGCGTGCCGGGTCGATCGGCGCGAGGCGGCCGCGGCGCGCCTCGATCACCTCGGCCGCGTCGAGCAGCAGGTCCTCGCGGAACCGGCCCGCGACGAGTTGCACGCCCGCGGGCACGCCCGCCTCCACGCCGGTCGGGCAGGCGATGCCCGGCAGGCCGAGGAGGTTGAACGCGTACTGCCAGCGCTGGACATGCATGATGCCCTCCATCGCCGGGACGCCGCCCTGGTCGGAGCCCGGCGGCATCGGCGGCACGTCGGACACGGGGCAGAGCACGAGCGGCCAGCGCGCGAGGAACGTCGTCCACTCGCGCAGCAGCCAGGTGCGGCGCGCGAGCGCCTTCAGGTAGCCCGCGTAGTCGAGCGCGGGCACGAGGCCCGTCGTCGCGCGCACGACGTTGCGCACGCCCTCGTCGCCGTGCCGCTCGATGTCGCCCTGCGCGAGCAGGCGCCATTCGTTGCCGACCAGCGCGCGCCAGTTCTCCGCCGCCGCGTCGACCGAGGGCGCATCGGGCGCCACGTCGACGACATGGCCGGCATCCTCGAGCCAGGACTGCGCGCGATCGAGCGCGGCCACGACCTGCGGCGCGGCGCCCGGCGTCGCGAGGCGCGCGACGCGGATGGGCCGCGCGGGCGAAGGCCCGCATTGCGGGGCTGGCACCCACCAGGGGTCGCGCGGGTCGCCCGCCGCCATCGCCCAGAGGCCGGCGCGCAGGTCGGCGACGCCGCGCGCGAGCGGGCCCTGCACCGACATCAGCTGGCCCGTCAGCGGCCGCTCCTCGGCGAGCGCCGGGCGGAAGGCCGGCACGCGCCCGAAGCTCGGCTTGATGCCGAACACGCCGGTGCAATAGGCGGGATAGCGGATCGAGCCACCATAGTCGTTGCCGTGGCTCAGCGCGGAGATGCCCGCCGCCACCGCCGCGGACGCGCCGCCCGAGGAGCCTCCCGGCGTGACGTGGCGGCCCCAGGGGTTGAAGGTCTCGCCGTGGAGGTCGTTCTCCGTGAACCAGCGATAGGAGAAGGCGGGCGTGTTCGTGCGACCCGCCACGATGGCGCCCGCGGCGCGCCAGTTCGCGACGACCGGCGAGTCGCCGGGCGCGATCGCGTCGCGGAACGCGACGACGCCGTTGGTCGTCGCCCGGCCGGCCATGTCGACGTTGATCTTGATCGTCACCGGGACGCCATGCAGCGGCCCGGTGGCCTCGCCGCGGCGCACCGCGGCGTCCGCCGCGTCGGCCGCGCGCAGCGCCTCGTCGTCCATGCGGTCGACGACCGCGTTGATCGCGGGGTTCGCGGCGTCGATGCGCGCGAGATGCGCCTCGACCACCTCGCGGCTCGAGACGCGCCGCGTGCGGATCGCGGCCGCGAGTTGGACGGCGTCCCAGCGCCAGAGCTCGTTCGGTTCCATGTGC
>VGDA01000544.1 GCA_016869915.1 Alphaproteobacteria bacterium | reverse complement strand
CGGCGCATCGCTGGTGGCGGCGCTCAACCGCCTGTCGCGCGAGCGTCGCGCGCGGCTCGAGGCGCTGGCGCTCGGCCTCGGCGACCCGCGCCGCCTGATCGAGGAGCGCGCGCAGCGCCTCGACGACCGCACCGAGCGCCTCGCGCTGGCCATGCGCGGCCTGTCGCGCGCGCGCCGCGCGGCGCTCGGGGAGGCCTTCGCGCGCCTGCCGCATCCGCGCCAGCAGGTGGCGCGCGCGCGCGACCGCGCCGAGGCGCTGGGCGCCCGGCTGGTCGCGCTGCGCGAGGCCGCGCGGCGCCGCGCCGGCGACGACCGCGCGCGCGTCGTCGATCTCTCCGCCCGCGCCGGGCGCCTAGCGCTGCGTCGCGTCGAGGAGGCGCGCGGCGCGCTCGACGGCCGCGCGGCGCTGCTCGAGAGCTTCTCCTGGCAGCGCGTGCTCGAGCGCGGCTTCGTCCTGGTCGCAGACGGCGAGGGCCGTCCGGTGGTCGCGCGCGACGCCGCGATCGCCGCCGGCGCCGTCGAGCTTCGCTTCGCCGACGGTGCCGTCGGCGCGCGCGTCGACCCTGCCACCGGGACCGGGGCCGCGACTGCCCCGGGCAAGCCCGCGCGCGCGCGCCGCGTCGCGCGCAAGGAGCCGTCGGCATGACCGTCCTGCACTCCGTGCCGCGCCGCGCGCTGCTCGCCGGCCTCGCCGCTGCCGCGCTCGACCTGCCATCGGCGCGCGCCGCCGCGCCCGCCGCGTTGCGCGGCAAGGCGACCCAGGGCGGCCTGCTCTTCGCGCGCGCGGAGGCCGGGTCGCGCGTCGCGCTCGACGGACGCGCGCTGCGCGTGTCGCCGGATGGCCGCTTCGTCTTCGGCTTCGGGCGGGAGCATGCGCGCCCGGCCGAGCTCGTGGTCACGCGGCGCGACGGCGCGCGCCAGGCGATGCGAATCGAGGTCGAGACGCGCGCCTTCGACATCCAACGCATCGACGGCCTGCCGCCGCGCATGGTCGAGCCCTCGGAGCAGGACCTCGCGCGCATCAAGGCCGATTCCCAGGCGATCGCCAGGGCGCGCGCTCGCGACAGCGCCGAGCCGCTCTGGGACATGGAGTGGCGCTGGCCGGTGGTCGGACGCATCAGCGGCGTCTTCGGCAGCCAGCGCATCCTCAACGGCCAGCCGCGTCGGCCGCATTACGGCGTCGACGTCGCGATGCCGACCGGCACCCCGGTCGTCGCGCCGGCGGATGGCGTCGTCAGCCTCGCGCATGCCGACATGTACTTCACCGGCGGCACGGTCATCCTCGACCATGGCCACGGCGTCGGCTCTCTCTACGCGCATCTCTCCGCGGTCGACGTCGCAGAGGGCGCGCGGCTGCGCAGGGGCGAGCGCATCGGCGCGATCGGCGCCACGGGGCGCGCAACCGGCCCGCACCTGCACTGGGGCATGACCTGGTACGCGCTGAACGTCGACCCCGCGCTCGTCGCGCCGCCGATGCCAGCGCCCTGAAGGGCCGGGGCGCGTTCAGCCGCGCCTGCGCGGCAGGCCGAAGAACGCCACCATGTCCGCGAGGATCTGCGCCGACCAGTTGCGCGCGGCAGCGCGCTTCTCCTCGGCCGTGAGCTCGGCGACGAAGGCGGCGTTGGAGAGCCTGCGCTGCGCCATCAGGCGGCTGAGGCCCTCGGCGATCTCCGGGTTGTCGACCATGATCGGCGACATCGCCTCGTGCGAGAGCTCTAGCACGCGGCACTCGCCGAGCGCGACGACCGTCGCAATGCGCGGTTGCCCGGTCAGCAGCGACATCTCGCCGACGATGTCGCCGGTGCCGAGGCGCGCGGCCGGGCGCCCGGCCGAGGCCTCGTCGCCGAGGACGACCTCGAGCACCCCGATCTCGACGATGAAGACGGAGCTGCCGGCCTCGCCCGCGCGCATCAGGACCTCGCCCGGCTCGAGCAGGTGCGGGCGAAGGGCGGAGGCGATGCGCGCGCGCAGCTGGGGGTCGAGATGCTCGAAGAGGTCGACGGCCGCGACGAGGCGCCGGCCGATCTGCGCCGGGTCGTGGGCGCCGCCCTGCTCGGACCACGGGCCGAAGCCGAGCGCATCGAGCGTGCTCCAGGCCGAGCGCGCCACCTCGTCGGTCACGTCCTCCATGCCTGCGAAACCATCTACCCAGTAGGCGACCTCGTACTCGATCGCCCGGTCGCGCAGCGCCTTGACCCGCGCCTCGGGCGCCGGGTCGCCGAGCACGGCGCGCGGCCTGAGCGCGGCGCTGGCGAGGGCGCGGCAGGCGAGGCCGGGATGGACGCGCGCATCCAGCGTGAAGGCCATGACGCAGCGGTGGCGCGTCGTCGGCGTGCTGAAGTTGGTGACGTGCGCCGCGGCGAGCTTGCCGTTGGGCAGCACTGCGGTGTCGCCCTGCGGCGTGCGCAGGTGCGTGGCGCGCCAGTTCATCTCCG
>VGDA01000543.1 GCA_016869915.1 Alphaproteobacteria bacterium | reverse complement strand
GACACCAAGGTCATCGAGCGCGCGGGCGAGGCGCGGCGCACCACTTGGACGCGGCGCGACCGGGCCGGCAGGACGATCCGCGTCGAGGACGACCCGGCCGACACCTACGATCCTCGCACGCGCGTCTGGTACAAGGCGGCCGTCGGGACCCCGGGCCGCGTCGACTGGTCGCCGCTCTACATCTTCTTCACCGACCGCAAGCCCGGGATCACCGCCTCGGAGGCGCTGGTCCTGCCGGATGGCCGCCTCGCCGCCGTGTTCGGCGTCGACATCGCGCTCGACAACCTCTCGTCCTTCCTCGCCGGGCTGCGCATCGGCAGGACGGGCCGCGCGATGATCATCCAGAACGACGGCGCGATCGTCGCCTTCCCCGACCCCTCGCGCAGCTTCGTCGCGAGGGGCGAGCAGCTGGTGCCGATGCGGCTCGGCAACCTCGGCGACCCGGTCCTCGAGCGCGCCTACAACCTGTTCCGCGTCGAGGGGCATGGCCGCAAGACCATCGAGGTCGCCGGGGAACGCTACATCTCGGCCGTGGCGCCGATCCGCGCGGCCAGCTCCGAGGACTGGGCCACGATGATCATCGTGCCCGAATCCGACTTCATCGGCTTCGTCGCGCTCCACAACCGCTCCACGCTGGTGATGTCCGGCGCGGTGGCGCTGCTGGTCGCGCTGTTCGCGGCGCTCCTCATCCGGCAGGGCCTGCGCGCGGACCGCAACGCGCTGCTCGTGATCGCGCGCGAGCAGGCGCGCGAGGCGCAGGGTCGCGCCTTCACCGAGCTGTCCGCGAACGTCGCCCTCTTCGACCCGCGCGAGCGCGACGCGATACATCGGCTGACGCGGATCGTCGCCCGCGTCGTCGTCGCCCGCCGCGTCGCGATCTGGGGCCTGTCCGCGGACGGCGCGCTGACGACGCTCGAGGATTGCCGGGACCGCGAGAACGACGGCCATACCTCTGGCGCGCAGTACGGGCGCGCGCAGCTGGGCGGGCTGCTCCCCGCCCTCGAGGCGGGCGACGAGATTGAGGCGCGCGACGCGGCGCGCGACCCGCGCACGGCGGAGTTCCACCGCCTCTATCTTGGTCCGCTCGGCACGCGCGCGCTGGTCGCGGTGCCGATCGGCCTCCAGGGACGCTGCGTCGGCGTCGTCTGCCTGGAGGACTGGAAGGCGGATGGCGCGCTCGGCTTCGCGCGGGCGGTCGCCAGCATGCTGTCCGTGCGCTTCGCCGCGGCGATGCGCGATGGGGCGGGGGCGTCGCGCGCGGGCGCAGCGGCGGCCGGCGACGCGGACGCGACGGCGCGCCACGAGGCCTCCGACCACGACGACATCTCCGCCCCCGCGGCATTGCGGGGCATGCGCCGCGCGAGGCTCGGCGCGGCGCTCGCGCGTCGCGTCGAAGGGGCGGGGGCAGGCGGGGCGGCGGCGGAGGGGCGCCGTGCGCAGGTCTTCGGGCACGCGACGGTGGCGACGATCCGGTTCACGGATGCCGGCCTGCTCGCCCAGGCCGCGGAGCAGGATGGCGGCGGCGCCGTCGCCGCGCTCGTGGTCGGCCATGTCGAGCAGGTCGCGGCGGCGCGCGCGATCCCCTATGTCCGCATCCTCGGCGACAAGGTGGTGATGGCATCCGGCTTCGCGGCCGCGCGGGCGGGCAAGGACGCGATCGCGATCGCCGAGGCCGTCCTCGAACTGCGCGAGCGCCTCGCGCAGATGTTCACAACCCTCGGCCAGCGGCTGGAGTTCCGCATCGGCATCGACACGGGCGCCGTGGTCGGCGCCACGCTCGGCGAGAAAGGCGAGGTCTTCAACCTCTGGGGCGACGCGACGCGGGTATCCGAGACGATGGCCGAGACCGGCATCCCCGGCGCGGCCGTCGTCACCGAGCCCAGCTACCGCCTGCTGCAGGAGCGCTTCGTGTTCCGCGCCCGCGGCTCGTTCTTCCTCGCCGGCGCGGGCGAGATGTCGACCTACCTGCTCGCGAGCAGGCTGTGAACGCGGCGCTTGGCGTCCTCGGGGCGATCGGTCGCCCCGTCGTGTCGGCGGCGCGCTGGCTCCTCGAGGTCGGCGGCATGGTCGCCGCGGTGGCGGTCCACGCGACGCGCGGCGCGACGTGGCGCCCCACCGTCCGCCAGGCCTTCGTGCTCGCCGCGCGCGACGCCATCCTCGGCGCGCTGCCGGCGACGCTGCTGCTGTCGCTCCTCGTGGGACTCGGCCTCCTCTACCAGGCGCTCTACTGGCTCGAGGCGGCAGGACAGGCGTCGATGATCGGGCGGGTGATCGTCTGGGTCCTCGTGCGCGAGCTCGCGCCGGCGCTGGTGGCGCTCGTGCTAGGCCGCAAACTCATAAAAGGATGGCGGTTTTGCGCGAATACTGATTCAAGCTCCCGAAAGGGAGATGGATCATGGCGCGCTACGATCTGACGGATTTCGAGTGGAAGGCGATCCAGCCGGT
>VGDA01000542.1 GCA_016869915.1 Alphaproteobacteria bacterium | reverse complement strand
CGGCATCTGCAGCCCGAACGCCGCCGCGGGGGCGATCGCGCCGTTCCCCGCGCTCGCCGGCACCGCGGCCTCGGCGCTCGGCGTGCTGCAGACGGGCAGCGCGGCAATCGTCGGCGCGCTGGTCGGGTGGCTGCACGATGGCACGCCGCTGCCGATGGCGGCGACCATCGCGGCGATGGCGCTCGCCGCGACGATCTCCTTCCGCCTGCTCAATTCCCGCGATTGAGGTCGGTCGGCGGCACCGGGTCCGCCGGCGCCCTCGACCCGCCCCCGAAGAGTTGCTCGAGGAGGCCGTCCAGGGCGCCCGGCGGCACGGCGCCCGGGATGGGCGAGGCGGGCAGGCCGCGCGTCGCCTCGGCCATGAAGCTCCTCCAGGCGCGTGCGGGCAGGCCGCCGCCCGTGACGCGGTTCATGGGCGATGCGTCGTCGTTGCCGAACCACACGCCCGCCACGAGCTCTGCCGTGAAGCCCACGAACCAGGCGTCGCGATAGTCCTGGCTGGTTCCCGTCTTGCCGCCGACGGGACGGTCGAGCTGCGCCGCCCGGCCCGTGCCGCGCTCGACCACCGCGCGCAGCAGGTCGTTCATCGCCGCGAGCGCGCCGCGGGAGATCACCCGTTCGCCGCCGGGCGTCGAGCGGCGATAGAGCACGCGGCCTGCGCTGTCGCGGATCTCCGCGATGGCCCAGGGCTCGGCCGAGACGCCGCCATTCGCGAAAGGCACGTAGGCGCCGGTGAGTTCGAGCAGCGTCACCTCCGACGCCCCGAGCGTGGTCGCGAAGTCCCGGCGCAGCGGCGAGACGATGCCCGCGCGCCGCGCGGCGGTGATCGTGCGGTCGATGCCGCCGCGCTGGGCCACGCGTACCGCGGCGGTGTTGACCGAGCGGGCGAAGGCGTCGCGCAGCGTGATGTCGCCGCGGCCGGCGTCGCCCTCGTAGTTGCGGGGCCGCCAGTCGCCGAGGGCGACCGGGGCATCGGAGACCCGGTCGTCCGGGCGCATGCCCTGCTCGAGCGCGGCGAGGAAGACGAAGCTCTTGAACGCGGAGCCTGGCTGGCGCAACGCCGCGGTCGCCCGGTTGAACTGGCTCGCCGCGTAGTCGCGCCCGCCGACCAGCGCGCGGAGCGCGCCGTCCGGCGACATCGCGACCAGCGCGGCCTGCTCCGCATCCGCCTTCTCGCCGTCGCGCGCCAGCGCCTCGGCGATCGCCGCCTCGGCCGCGCGCTGCAGGCGCGTGTCCAGCGTGGTCCGGATCACGAGGTCGCGATCCACGTAGCCCACGTAGCCGGACACCTGGTCGGCGAGCCAGTCGGTGAAGTAGCGCGCGGAGCGCAGGTTGCCGCCGGTGCCGGGCACGCCGAGCGGCAGCCTTCGCGCCGCGTCGACCGCGGCGGCGGTCGCGTAGCGCGCCTCGACGAGGTTCCCGAGGACCTCGTCCGCGCGGCGCAGCGAGCGGGCGCGATCGCTGGTCGGCGCATAGCGCGACGGCGCCTTCAGCAGCCCCACGATCACCGCCGCCTCGCGCATGTTCAGCTGGCGCGCCGACTTGCCGAAATAGCGCTGGGACGCGGCCTCGACGCCATAGGTCGCGGCGCCGAGATAGACGCGGTTCAGGTAGATCGTGAGGATCTGGTCCTTGGTGAAGCGCCGCTCGAGCCAGAGCGCCAGGAGGAATTCCTGGATCTTGCGCTCGAAGCTGCGCTCGTGGGTCAGGAAGACGTTCTTCGCGAGCTGCTGGGTGATCGTGCTGCCGCCCTGCACGATGCGCCCGGCGCGCAGGTTGACGATCGCGGCGCGCGCGAGGCCGATCGGGTCGACGCCGAAATGGCCGTAGAAGCGGCGATCCTCGGTGGCGAGCAGCGCCTGCGGCAGGTGCGCGGGCATCTCGGCGAGCTGCACCGGCCCCGCGAAGAGGTCGCCCGTCGTGCCGACGACCTGCCCCGACGCGTCCTCGAAGCTCATGCTCGGCCGGCGGTCGAAGCTCGCGATCGCCCCGATGTCGGGCAAGCGCAGCGCGTACCATGCCATGACGAGGGCCACCGCGATCGCGCCCCAGATCGAGAGCGCGATGCACCAGCGCAGCAGCGCGAGCAGGATCCCCCGGCGCCGCGGCCTGCGCGGCGGTTTTCCCGCGCGCGGCCTGCGCCCGCCTTCCGCGGCCGCCAGGCGTCGCGCCTTCTGGTCGCGGGAAGGCCCGCCGCCGAAATGCGGCTCGTGTCGCTGGTTTCCCGGGCGTCGCACGCGCGGGTTCCTAACACCGCATTCTGGCAAGAGCTAGGCGCGCCGCGCCGCGCTCGCCTATAGTCCCGCCGCCCATTTCCAAACCCGGAGCAGGACAGACATGGCAAGCCAGTCGATCAAGCGCATCAAGCCAGGCACCCGCATGAGCCAGGCCGTCGTCAGCGGCGGCATCGTCTTCGTCGCGGGCCAGGTCGCCCAGAACCCCGGCA
>VGDA01000541.1 GCA_016869915.1 Alphaproteobacteria bacterium | reverse complement strand
CGGCGGCGCGCATCGCCGAGGACCGGCTGCGCCTGCTGCGCTTCTGGCGCTTCCACGCGCGCTTCGGCCACGGCGCGCCGCGCGCGGAGGAGCGCGCGGCCTGCCGCGCGGCGGCGCCCGGCCTCGCGCTGCTCTCCGGCGAGCGCATCCGCGACGAGATGCTGAAGCTGCTCGCCGCGGCCGATCCCGCGCCGAGCCTCGCCTGCATGGAGGAGGACGGGATCCTCGCCGCCGCGCTGGGCGCGGGGCGCTTCCACGTCGCCGCGCTCGCCGCGCTCGCGCGGCTGGAGCCGGATGGGCGCGCGCATGCGGTGCTGCGCCTCGCGGCGCTGCTGGCGGAAGGCAGCGACGCGGCGCGGGCGCGGGAGGTCGCGCGCAGGCTGCGCCTGTCCTCGGCGCAGCGCGACCGGATCCTCGCCACGCTCGTGGCGGCGCCCGAGGGCGGCGCGTCGGCCCCGCGTCGCGCGCTGCGCCTGGCCATGCATCGCGACGGGTCGGCGGCGGTGCGCGACCGCGTGCTGCTGGCCGCCGCGCGCGCCCGCCCGCCCGCCGACGCGTCGGCGGCGCTCGCGACGATCGCGTCCTGGGAGGATCCTCGCCTGCCGGTGGCCGGCGATGACGTGCTCGCGCTCGGCTACGAGGCCGGGCGCGAGGTGGGGGGCCTGCTCGCCGCGGTGGACGAATGGTGGGCCGCGCGCGACTTCGCGCCCGGCCGCGAGGCCTGCCTCGCCGAGCTGCGCCGCCTCACGGCCAGGTAGCCACCGGCGGCAGGCTCATCAGGATCGCCTCGGTGTTGCCGCCGGTCATCAGGCCGAACTTCGTGCCGCGGTCGTAGACGAGGTTGAATTCCGCGTAGCGACCGCGGCGCACGAGCTGCGTCGCGCGGTCGGCATCGGTCCAGGGCAGCTCCATCCGCCGGCGCACGATCGGCAGGTAGGCGTCGAGGAAGGCCGTGCCGACGTCGCGCGTGAAGGCGAAGTCGGCTTCCCACGAACCCGTGTCGAGCGTGTCGTAGAAGATGCCGCCGACGCCGCGTGGCTCGCCGCGATGCGGGATGAAGAAATACTCGTCGCACCACTTGCTGAAGCGCGGGTGGTAGCCGGGATCGTGGCGGTCGCAGGCGGCCTTGAGCGTGGCGTGGAAATGCGCGGTGTCCTCGGCGATGGGCGCGGTGGTCGGGTTGAGGTCGGTGCCGCCGCCGAACCATGCCTTCGTGGTGGCGATGTGCCGCGTGTTCATGTGCACGGCGGGCACCAGTGGCGAGCGCATGTGCGCGACGAGGCTGATGCCCGAGGCCCAGAAGCGCGGATCCTCCGCCGCGCCGGGGACCTGGCGGCGGAACTCGGGGCTGAACTCGCCCCAGACCGTGGAGACGTTGACCCCGACCTTCTCGAAGACGCGCCCGCGCATCGTCGACATGACGCCGCCGCCGCCGCCCTCGCGGTCCCAGGCCTTGCGCTCGAACCTGCCCGGCGCGAGCCCGGCATGCGGTCCGCCCTGCAGCGAGTCCTCGATCGCCTCGAACGCGGCGCAGATGCGGTCGCGCATCTGCTCGAACCATGCGCGCGCCGCGTCGCGGCGCTCCTGGGTGCTTTCGGTCACTTCGACGCCTTTCCGGGGAAAGCCCCTGTCTGCCTCAGCGCCTCGCCGAGCGCCAGCGCCGCCGCGAGGGCGACGTTGAGGGAGCGCGCGCCGGGTCGCATCGGGATCCTGACCGCCGCATCCGCTGCCTCGTGGACCATGGCGGGGACGCCCGCCGATTCGCGGCCGACCAGCAGCGTGTCGCCGGGCGCGAAGGCGAAGCCGGGCAGTTCCTCCGCGCCCGCGGTCGTCAGGAGCACGAGGCGCCCGCCGGGCTCCCGGCTGCGCGCCTCGCGGAAGGCGGCCCAGGATGCATGGCGCCGCAGCTCGGCGAGGTCGAGGTAGTCGAGGCCTGCACGCCGCATCCGCGCGTCGCTCCAGGCGAAGCCGCAAGGCTCGATCACGTCGATGCCGACGCCGAGGCAGGCCGCGAGCCGCAGCATGGCGCCGGTGTTCTGCGGGATGTCGGGCTCAAAGAGGGCGAGGCGCATGGCCGGAGGGGCAAGGAGGGTCGCGCAGGCGGTCGCGAGGCTTGGCAACACGCCGGGGTTTCTAGTATAGCCTGTCGCAGCGTTTCGCATGCCGCTGGCGCTCCTTACCGACCGATGCGGCAGGATGTCGCATCGATGGTCCGCGGGCGTTTTGGGATCAAATTTCCGCTCCGAAATGCGAGGCTGATCCGGCGAAACATGGACATCCCCGACAGGCGGCCGCCGGACGGTGCCGCCCGCTGCGGACGGGATTTGCGGAACGTGCCTCGCAAGGCATAGCGGATGACAGGGGCCGGGGCCTGCCCGGCTTTTTGAGGCGAAGAGGGAACGAATGGGCAGTTCAGGGACGTCCCCCGCAGCGGCGGGACATCAGGG
>VGDA01000540.1 GCA_016869915.1 Alphaproteobacteria bacterium | reverse complement strand
CTCGCCCGCCCTCCTGGCGGGGCGCGTCGACGCGGTCATCGGCGCCTTCCGCAACTTCGAGCTCAACCAGCTCGACATCGAGGGGCGACCGGGCCTCGCCTTCCATCCCGAGGAGCATGGCGTGCCACCCTATGACGAGCTCGTCGTGGTGGCCAACCGCGCGCGCCTCGCCGATCCCGCGCTGCGTAGATTCGTCGACGCCTTGGAGCGCGGCATGCTCTACACCGTCAACCATCCCGAGGCCGCGTTCCGGCTCTTCGTGAAGGGGCGCCCCGACCTCGACAACGAGCTGAACCGGCGCGCCTGGCGGGACACGCTGCCCCGCTTCGCCCATGCGCCGGCCGCGCTCGACCGCGGACGCTATGCACGTTTCGCGGGCTTCCTTCGCGAACAGGGTCTGCTCGCCAAGGAACCGAGGCTCGACGACTACGCGGTAGAGCTTGGCTGGTCTCGCTGATCGCGCGCCGTCACGGCGCCGGCCATCGCCGGGATCCGCACCGTGAAGACGGAGCCCTGCCCAGGCACGCTCTCGATCGACAGCGTGCCGCGATGCCGGTTGACGATGTGCTTCACGATCGCGAGGCCGAGCCCCGTCCCGCCCATGCGCCGCGAGCGACCGGGATCGACGCGGTAGAAGCGCTCGGTCAGCCGGTGCAGGTGCTCGCGCGCGATGCCCTCGCCGCTGTCGGAGATCGCGATGGACACCCGCGCCGGCACCGCCCCGTCGGCGGGGAGCGACCGCGCCGAGATGCGCACCTCGCCGTCCGCGCGGCCGTACTTGATCGCGTTGTCGACGAGGTTCTGCAGGACCTGCTGGAGCTGGTCGCCGTCGCCCGCGACCGCGGGCAGCCCGGGCGCCATGTCGACCGCGATGGAGATGCGCCGCGCCTGCGCCACCGGCCCGAGCGCGTCGGCCACGCGCGCGACCAAGGGGCCGATGTCGACCGCATCGGTCGGCGCCGCGTGCTCGCTCGCCTCGATGCGCGACAGCGACAGGAGGTCGGAGACGAGCCGGGTCATGCGGCGCGCCTCCCCCTCCATGATCTCGAGGAAGCGCAGCCGCGCCGGCTCGTCGTCGCGCGCGGGGCCGCGCAGCGTCTCGATGAAGCCGGAGAGCGAGGCGAGCGGCGTGCGCATCTCGTGGCTCACGTTCGCGACGAAGTCGGCGCGCAGCCGGTCGGCGTTCCTGAGCGCAGTCACGTCCCGGTAGAGCACGATCGCGCGGCTGCGCGCCGCCGCGCCGAGGTCCAGGCGAAGCACGTGCACGACGAAGTGCCGCTCGACCGATCCCGGCAGCGTGAACGGGATCTCGGCGGTCTCCCTGCCCGCGAGGACGTCGTCGACGCCCGCGAGTATGTCGGGGTCGCGGACGATCGACAGCAGCGTCGCCCCGGGCGATGCCGAGAGCAGCGCGCGCCCCGCGGCGTTCGCGCGGACGATGTTGCGCGCGCCGTCGATCTCGAGGATCGCGTCGGGGATCGCATCCAGCGTGGCCGAGACGGTTCGCAGGGCTTCCTCGGAGGCCCTCGCGAGGGCCGCGTCGCGCCGCTCGAATTCCAGGGCGAGCACGGCCGCCCTCGCCTCCGCGGAACGCGCGCGGCGCGCACTCGCGAGCAGGCCGCCCGCGGCGACGACCATGACCACGAAGGCGCCGGACGGCGTCACGGCCTCCGCATGCCAGAGCACGAGGGGCAGGGCCATCGCGGCAATCACGGCAAGCGGGTGGGTGCGGCCGGATTGCGCACGGGGATTCGGCATGGCTCGAAGGAGGGCCCGCGCCGCGACGGACGTCAAGCGCCTGGTGACGCGACCCCGCCACCCCAGCGCCACCATTCGCGCGGCAGCGCGTCCGCCGCGCGCGCGGCGGCGCGCGGGTCCGCGAACAGGCCGAAGCAGGTCGCACCGCTCCCGCTCATGCGCGCGAGCAGGCAGCCGGGCAGCGCCGCAAGCGCGGCCAGCACGTCGGCGATTCCCGGGACGAGCGAGATCGCCGCGGCCTCGAGGTCGTTGCCCAGCGCGCCGAGGTCGCGCGCCATCGAGGCGGCATCGGCCCATGCGTCGGGAAGCTCCGCCGATGGCGAGAAGCCGCCGCGCCGCGCGGCGAAGACGGCAGGCGTCGGCAACGGGACGCGCGGATTGGCGAGCACCATGCCGAAGGCCGGAAGCGCCGGCGCGGCGCCGAGCCGCTCGCCGATGCCGCCCATGCGCACGGACCTGGACGCGAGGCAGGCTGGAACGTCGGCACCGAGTCCGAGCGCGACCTGGGCGAGGCGCGGGACGTCGAGGCCGGTGCGCCAGAGCGCGTCGAGGACGCGCAGCGCGGCGGCTGCGTCGGCGCTGCCCCCGCCGATGCCGCTCGCCACCGGCAGGCGCTTGGAGAGGCGCAGCGCGGCGCGCGGGACGATGCCCGCCTCGCCGGCCAGGCTTCGCGCCGCGCGCAGCACCAGGTTGTCG
>VGDA01000539.1 GCA_016869915.1 Alphaproteobacteria bacterium | reverse complement strand
GGCTTATCCGCATCATCGTCAGGGCCGGATCGATCATCGCGCGCTGGCGCCGCCATGTCGCCCCGGAGGAGACGAAGATCGAATCGCCGATCAGCGGTGCCAGCGCGTTCACCATCAGGTCGCTCTTGGGCAGGATGCCGCCCGGGTCGGCCAGCACGTCGCGCGCCAGGTCGGGGCGGTTGACGACGATCGTGGATCGGCGCGAATAGCCGAGAGGCCCTATCTCGACGCTGTAGGCGGATTTCGGGAGCAGCGACAGGAGGTCGCCGTCGCCCCGCAGCACGCAGCGCATCAGCGCGAGGAGGGCAGGAAGCGGCGCGGGGCGCGGCGCGAAGGCTGTCCCGGGGACACGCGATGCCGTGGAAACGGTCATGTCCATGCGCGCGTTGCCGGCTCCTGCGCGGCGCCGCGACCGGCGGCGAGCCCTGTTCGCAAAGTACACGCGCTTTACACTCCAAGTGTCAAGTGAGACTGTCGGTGCGATCCGGGGGGCTGGATGGCGTTCCTTCTGTTCGAGATCCTGATCGCCGCCCACATCGCCACGGGGGCGACCGGCGCCGTCGCCTTCTGGGTTCCGATCCTTGGCCGGAAGGGCGGCCGCGCCCACGCGAGATGGGGCCGCGTGTTCGCGTTCGCGCTGGTGGCGACCGGGTGCCTGGCCATGGCGATGAGCGTGCTGACGCTGGCGGCGCCGCTCGAGACGCATCCGCACCTCGCGGGACGCTTCGATGCCGCCTTCATCCGTGGGATCTTCGGCTGGATGATGCTCGCCGCAGGCCTGCTCACGGTCAATCTGGCCTGGTATGGCTGGCTGGCGATCCGCAACAAGCGGCACCATGCGGCCAATCGCACGCGGCTCAACCTGTTCCTCCAGGTCGCGCTGGTCCCCGTCTCGCTCGCGTGCGTCTGGCAGAGCTGGGTGCTCGCGAACCCCCTGATCGCCGGCATCGCGACGGTCGGCCTGGCGACGGCGGCGACGAATCTCTGGTTCATCCTCGCGCGCGACCCGGGACCGACGACCTGGCTGAAGGAGCATGTGAAGGCGCTGGTTGGCGCCGGAATAAGCGTCTACACGGCCTTCCTGGCATTCGGCTCGGTCCGCGTCATGCCCGAGCTCGCCCTCAATCCCTTCATGTGGGCGTTGCCGCTCGTGGTCGGCCTGGCGTTGATCGTCTGGCATCAGCGCGCGATCGACCGCCGCTTCCGCGGCCAGCCGCAGATGCGCTGAGGGGCTGGCGGCGGGCCCGTCGTCAGGCCGTCCGCTGCACCCAGGAGGCGAAGCGCGCCCGCAGGATCTCGGCCGTCCCCTCGGGATCCTCCTCGTGGGCGAGATGGCCCAGCCCGGGCTGCATGTCGATTGTCGCGTCCGGCACGCGCTGTGCGACGCGCCGCTGCTCGTCAGGCGATATGGTCCGGTCGTTCGATCCGATCACGAGGGCGAGGGGTACGGTGAGCCGCGGCAACTCGCCCGCCAGGGTCTCGATGTCCCAGCTGGCCATCATCGCGAGCGCAGCACCGACATGGTCGGGGTCCGCGAGGAGCTGCCGGTAGAACCGGATGCCCGCCGCGTCGAGCCGCGAGCCGGTTCCCGCCAGAAGCCGTTCCACCCGGCCGGAGGACTCGCTGCGATATGCCAGGAGCGCCGGCAGGATCGGCAATCCCGCGAGCAGCCTGGCGATGGGCTTGAAGAACATCGCGCCGGGGGCGTTGAGCGGAAGCAGCGCGCCGTTGAGCGCCGCGATTCCGCGCGGGGCGATCTTGCCGTCGAGGGCCATGCGGATCAGCACCGCGGCGCCTGCCGAATGCCCGGCCGCGAGGGCTGGCGACACGTGCAGTTCGTCGCACAGCGCGGAGACCAGGCCCGCGAACCCGCGCAGCGACATGAGGCGGGATGCCGGGGTCCCGGTGAAACCATGGCCGGGAAGATCGACGGCGAGGACGCTGAAATCGCGCGCAAGCGCAGGCGCGAGATCGCGGAAGGAATGCGTCGAGGCGCCGGTCCCGTGCAGCAGCAGGGCCCAGGGCCCGGCGCCCATCGTCTGGACGCGCCACTCGATGCCGCCCGCAGCCACGAAGCGGCTGGAGTCGCGATGCGGCCAATCCCTGGCCTGCCGCTCCCAGCGGCGCCTGCGCGAGGCCACCATGTCGTCTCCTTACAGTCCGGATGTCAATCTAGCCTGACGTTTTTTGTCGGCAAAGCCGGCGGATCGGTCTACGATGGATGCCAACGGGGAGAATCGCATTCCATGCCGACGACGACCCGGCCCAGCCGAGCCTGCCGATGCGTGCGCGCAGCCTAGGCGCTGACGCCGCCTTCGCCGCCGACCTCGAATCCTGCCGCGGCGCGATGCGCGGCGGGTCGAAGACCTTCTTCGCCGCGTCGCTGGTCCTCCCCGCGTCGGTGCGCGGGCCCGCGACCGCGCTCTACGCGTTCTGCCGCGCCGCCGACGACATGATCGACGGGG
>VGDA01000538.1 GCA_016869915.1 Alphaproteobacteria bacterium | reverse complement strand
TAGAAGACGTAGCCGCCGCTGTCGAAGCCGGTCAGGTAGTAGTGCGATTCTTGCGCGTAGAGCAGAACCGCCGCGAGGCCGCGGCGCGCCATCTCGGCCCGCGCGCGCGCAAGGCGCGCCTCGTATTCGGCCTTCTC
Source organism: Alphaproteobacteria bacterium (assembly GCA_016869915.1). Classification (GTDB taxonomy): domain Bacteria; phylum Pseudomonadota; class Alphaproteobacteria; order CACIAM-22H2; family CACIAM-22H2; genus CAIOSQ01. Next base: position 2,328 of record VGDA01000538.1, on the reverse strand, counting down.
GAAGCGCAGCGTCACCGCCCGCCCGCCATCGGTCGTCGCCTGGATCTCGCTCACGCCTGCATGCTCCCCTTGTCCCGGCCGCGAGATTAGCCAAGGCGCGCGGGCCGACAAGCGCAAGCTTCGCCTAGAGCCCCAGCGCGCGCGCCGTGGCGACCGCCGCGACGCCGATCATCGCGGCGAGCGGGTCGTTGTTGCCGGAAAGGCGCATGGCAAGAGCCACAGCCGACAGGCCGATCCACTCGGCCGGGCCCGAGTTCCCCAGCGAAGGCGCCACGATGCCGATCATCACCGCGAGCGGCACCGCGCGCAGCGCCGCCTCGATGCGCCTCGTCGCGCGCACGAAGCGCATCGCCGCGAAGCCGCCGAGCCGGCAGGCGTAGGACGCGGCGGCCATCGCCGCGAGCGCGAGCAGGAAGTCAGGGCTCGTCGACATGCAGCATCCACGCGGTCGCGGCGCCGGCGAGTCCCGCCGCGAGCGCCGTCCAGCCTCCCGGCATCCAGGCGTTCACGGCCAGCGCCACCGCGAGCGCGACGCCGGCCGGTGCGAGGCTCGCGCGCCCGCGCCAGAAGGCGGTGGCCATAGCGGCGGCGAGCGCGACGATCATGAAGTCCATGCCGAGGCGCCGCGGATCGGCGATCGCCGACCCGGTGGCATGGCCGATCCAGGTGCCGATCGTCCAGGGCACGAACTGGGCGAGGCCGGAGCCCAGCAGGAAGCCGCCGTCGTGGCGCCCCTGCTCGTGCTCCTTCACCGCCATCGCCCAGTTGCCGTCGCCGAGCAGGAAGAGGCTCGGCCAGGCGCCGGCGGGCGGCGCGGCGCCGTACCAGCCGCGCAAGGCGGCGCCGTAGAGCACGTAGCGCGCGTTGGTGAGCAGGATCGTCGCCACGATCGGCGCGACGAAGGGGCCCGTGGCGAGGCCCTGGAGGGCGGCGAGCTGCGCGCTGCCCGAATGGATGAAGGCGCTCATCAGCACCGCCTCGAGCGCGCTGCACCCGGCCTCGCCGGCGAGCACGCCGAAGACGACGCCATAGGCGAGCACGCCCGGCGAGAGCGCCGAGCCGCGCGCGAGGCCGCGGGCGACACCGGCCGCGGTGAAGGGGACGGGTGGCCGGCTCATCGCCGCGCCGCAAAGCGAAGGGGACGCGCGGGGCTTCCGCGCGCCCCCCCGTGGCAGGCGATCAACGCCAGGCGACGACGGCCTGGTTCTGCTCGCCGAGGCCCTCGATGCCGACGCGCATGCGGTCGCCGGCCTTGAGGAAGCGCGGCGGCTTGAAGCCGGCGCCCACGCCCGGCGGCGTGCCGGTCGTGATCAGGTCGCCCGGATCGAGCACCATGAACTGCGACATGTAGTGGACGATGTGCGCGACGCCGAAGATCATCGTGCTGGTCGAGCCCTTCTGCACGCGCTCGCCATTGACCTCGAGGAACATCGGGAGGTTCTGCACGTCCTTGACCTCGTCGGCGGTGACGAGCCACGGGCCGATCGGGCCGAAGGTCTCGCAGCCCTTGCCCTTCATCCACTGCCCGCCGCGCTCCATCTGGTACTCGCGCTCGGACACGTCGTTGCACACGCAGTAGCCGGCGACGTAGGACAGCGCCTCCGCCTCGCCCACGTAGCGCGCGCGCTTGCCGATGGCGACGCAGAGCTCGACCTCCCAGTCGGTCTTCACCGACCCCCTGGGGACCATGATGTCGTCGTTGGCGCCGACGATGCAGGAGGTCGCCTTGTTGAAGAGGATCGGCTCCTTCGGGATCGGGGAGTTCGTCTCCTTGGCGTGGTCGACGTAGTTCAGGCCGACCGCGTAGAAGTTGCGCGCGCCGCCGACGCAGGCGCCGAGCCGCACGCCCGCGGGCGCGGTCGGCAGCTTCGAGAGGTCGAGCTTGCGCAGGCGATCGAGGCTCGCCGCCTCCAGCACGGCGCCGCCGATGTCCGGCACGATGCCGGAGAGGTCGCGGATCGCACCCTGCGCGTCGATGATGCCCGGCTTCTCGCTGCCGGGCTGGCCAAAGCGAACCAGCTTCACGTTTCGTCTCCCCTCGGGAATGGTCGTGGCCGCGACCCTACAGGGAAAAGGCCGCGGCGGAACACGGCTCACGGCGGTTGGTGCGCGCGCGCCAGCGCTAGCCTCGCGCGCGCCCAGCGAGGATCACGCGATGGAAATGCGCGTCCTTCCCGCCGGCGTCGCGCTGCGCGCGCTAGGCCCCTCCTTCGGCGCGGAGGTCGTCGGCCTCGACCTCCGCCGCCCCGCCGCGGCGCCCGTCGCCGCCTGGCTGCGCGATGCGCTGCAGCGCCACCAGTTCCTGTGCGTGCGCGGCGAGGTCATCGA
>VGDA01000537.1 GCA_016869915.1 Alphaproteobacteria bacterium | reverse complement strand
GGCCGATCTGGATCCTCGACACGTTCCGCATCGCGCCGCGGCATCTCTGGATCCTGGGCGGCGTCGCGGCGATCGTCGTCGCCGTGCATGTCTTCCTCGCCCATACCCGGCTCGGCAAGGCGATGCGCGCCATGTCCGACGACCCTGCGCTGGCGCGGGCCTGCGGCATCGACACGGAGGCGGTGATCCGCTTCACCTGGGCGATCGGGGCGGCGCTCGCCGCCGCGGCCGGGGTCTTCGCCGGCATGGACGTCCATATCCATCCCTCGACCGGATGGGACATGATGCTGCCGGTCTTCGGCGCCGCGATCCTCGGGGGCATAGGCCGTCCCTACGGTGCGATCGCGGGTGGCCTGCTGATGGGACTGATCGAGGAGCTGGCGACGGCACCGCTGTTCTTCGGAGCCTCGCTGCTGCCGCCCGCGTACAAGTCGGGCGTCGCCTTCGCCGTGCTCGTCGCCGTGCTGCTGGTGCGGCCCACCGGCATCTTCCGCGGGAAGCTGTTCTGATGGAAGGTTATCTGCTCTACGCTGTCACGACGCTGATCCTGGTCGGCATCTATGCCGTGATGGCCCTCGGCCTCAATCTGCAATGGGGCTATGGCGGGATCTTCAACGCCGGGGTCGCCGGGTTCTTCGCCGTCGGCGCCTATACCTCGGCCATCCTGACCTCGCCAGGCAGCCCGCAGCTCGTCCATGCCTTCGCGTTGCCCGTACCGCTCGGGCTGTTCGGCGCGATGATCGCCTCGGGACTGGTCGCCTATGCGATCGGCCGCATCTGCCTTCGGCTCGAGAGCGACTACCTCGCGATCGCGACGATCGGCATCGCGGAGATCCTGCGCCTCGTCGTGCGCAACCAGCAGGCCTATACCGGGGGCGCCTTCGGCATCCCGAACCTGCCGCGGCCCTTCGACGGCCTCGGGCTGCCATGGTCGATGATCGGGTTCCTCGGCGTGGTCGTGCTCTGCATCGTCCTGGTCTACGCGGCGCAGGAACGCCTGTCGCGCTCGCCCTGGGGCCGCGTCATGCGCGCGATCCGCGACAATCCGCGCGCGGCGGCGGCGGTGGGCAAGGACGTCGGCGCGTTCCGGCTGCAGGCCTTCGTCATCGGATCGATGGCCATCGGGCTCGGCGGCGCCCTGTCGGCGCATTACTTCAAGTTCATCGGGCCGGAGGCGACCGAGCCGCTCTTCACCACCTTCATCGTCTGGGTGATGGTGATCGTCGGCGGCAGCGGCAACCATCGCGGCGCGATACTCGGTGCGCTCGCCGTCTGGCTGATCTGGTCCATGACCGAGTTCGCGACGTCGCGCCTGCTGCCCCAGGATTGGGCGGTGCGCGCGGCCTATGCCCGGGTCCTGCTGATCGGCCTGCTGCTGCAGGTCGTGCTGCAGCGCTATCCGCAGGGATTGCTGCCCGAGCGCGTCGGAGATCCCCGGGGCCGGCCGACCGGCGGCTGATCGCGGTCGAGCGCAACGCCCTGCCGATCACGTGGAAATAGCGAAATAGCGATCCAGCATAGCTTTCCGGGCCACAGCAGCTTTCGCCACATCACGCTCCTGCGTCCCTGGCCACGACGCGTGGAGAGGTCGAACTGCATGACCGATACGAAGTGGCAAGCCAGACGCATGTCGGCGTAACGCGACTGCAAGCCTTTGCCGGCCAAGGCCGGATGCCGAGCATCGGCGGATGCCTCGCCGACCGCGTCTCGTGCTTCCCGGCGTGCCGATCCATCTCCTGCAGCGCGGCGTCGATCTCCAGGCCTGCTTCTTCGATGATGCCGATCGGCGCGCCTATCTCGACGATCTCGCGAAGATCGCCGCCGATGTCGGCTGCGCGATCCACGCCTACGTCCTGATGACCAACCACGTCCACCTCCTGCTGACGCCGACCAGCGCCGAGGGGCCCGCGCGGCAGATGAATCGCTTTGGCCGCCGCCATGTCCGGCGGATCAACGATCTCCATCGGCGGACCGGAACGCCGTGGGAGGGCCGGGTCCGGTCATGCGTCACCGGCAGCGAGGCATGCGTGCTTGCCTGCCGCCGAGGAAGGCCCGCGAGGCGTGATCGCCCGGAAAAGTCACGCTGGATCGCTTCAAGGCTCGTGCATGTAGTGCACGAGGTGCAGGAAGGGCCGCAGCCCCGTCGATTCCGCGAGGTGGATCGAGGGCGCGTTGTCCTCGTGCACCTGGTAGCGCGGGAAAAGGCCGCGCAGCCCGAGCTCGCGCAGCGCGGCGCGCACGGCGCGCGCGCCATGGCCACGCCGTCGCGCGGCCTCGGGCGTGAAGACGCCGCCGACCTCCCAGACCGGGCCGCAATTCGCGAAGGCGAAGCAGGTGGCGAGCGGCGCCTCCTCCGGGCCGACGATGCTGGCGAAGGCGCGCCCGTCGCCCAGCATCGGCTCGAGCCAGTCGCGCGCATGGTCCTGCGCGGCGAAGAGCGCGAAGGCCGCCTCGCCCGGATCGCGCGA
>VGDA01000536.1 GCA_016869915.1 Alphaproteobacteria bacterium | reverse complement strand
GCGGTCGGGCAGGACGCGGTAGACGATGGAGTCGAGATAGGGCCGGCCGGCCTCGCGATAGGCCGGGTTGCGCTCGAGCCGGTAGTACTCGCCCGGCCTGTGCTCGGCGAAGCGGAACGGCCCGGTGCCGACGAGGGTGCGGTTCGCGGGATTGGCCGCGATGTCCGTGCCCTCGTAGAGATGGCGCGGCAGCACCGAGGTGAGCGCGGGCAGCGCGTTGCGCAGGAGCTGGAACGGCGTCGGCGCGGAGAAGCGGAAGATCGCCGTGGCCGGGTCTGGCGTCTCCACGGCCTCGAGGTCGCGGAAGACGGCGCGCCCGAGGTTCTGCAGCTTGCGCCAGACCTCGAGCGCCGAGAAGGCGACGTCGCCGGAACCGAAGGGCCGCCCGTCGTGCCAGGACACGCCCTCGCGCAGGCGGAACGTCTCGCTGCGCCCGTCGGCCGCGCCGCTCCACGACGTCGCGAGCCGCGGCGAGAGTCCGTCGCCGTCGCGCGACATCTCGGCGAGCGGCTCGATCACCTTGCTGGCGACGAAAAACACGCCGTTCGAGGCGACGAGGGCGGGATTGAGGTTGCGTGGCTCGCCGTCGGCGGCGACGAAGAGCGTGCCGCCGCGGCGGGGCGCCTGCCCGCGCGCGCCGGCCGCGGCGAGCATAGGCGCGCCCGCCGCCGCGCCAAGCAGCGTGCGGCGGCGCAACGACCCTGCCGCCGCGGCCATCGGCGCGTCAGCGCCGCTTGCGCGACGCCGGCTGCGCGACGCCGACGCGGCGCGGCGGCGTGTAGTCCGTGCCGAGGTGGAAGAGGCAGTCGCCGCGCTCGGTGCGGCCGGGCACGCGCATGCACAGCACGAGGCCGTCGCGCGCGAAGCGGGCGAGCGAGGGCTTGCGCCAGGGCGTGTCGTGGAAGTGGATGAGCGCCGCCGGCTGGCCCTTCTTCACCTCCGCGCCGATCTCGGCGAGCGGCTCGAAGACGCCGCCATCGGGCGCGTAGACGAAGTAGTCGTCGCCGCCGACCTCGACGAGGCGCACCGGCGGGGGCGGCGTCACCTTGCCCTTGTACACGCCGACATGCGCGAGCAGGCGCTTGATGCCCTCCTCGGCGACCTTGAGGATCGACGGCGTCACCTTGCCGGTGCCGCCGAGCTCGGTGCCCATCGTCTCGACGCCCTTGCGCATCGCGCCGGCGCTGAGCGTGCGGTCCTCGCCCTGCGTCTGCTGGGGCTTCGACGAGAAGTAGCCGATCGGCGCGCCGAAGACGCGCAGCCGCTCCAGCGAGCGCGCGAAGCGCTCGGGATCGGGATCGCGGCCGCAGAGCGACGAGGGGAGGTACATGAGCGAGCTGCCGCCGGAATGGAAGTCGAAGGCGTAGCTGCAGCCCGGCAGCAGCACGTGCTCGATGTAGTAGGCGATCTGCTGCGTCACGGTGCCGTCCGGGTTGCCCGGGAAGGAGCGGTTCAGGTTGCCGTCGTCGATCGGCGAGGTGCGCGTGCCGGCCATCGCGGCCGGGAAGTTCGAGGACGGCAGGATGATCACCTGGCCGCGGATGTCCGCGGGGCGCAGCTCGCGGATGAGCTTGCCGAGCGCGACCTGCCCTTCCCACTCGTCGCCGTGGTTGCCGGCGTTGAGCAGGACCTTCGGCCCGTCGCCGTTGCGGATCGACACGATGGGGATCGGCAGCCAGCCATAGGCCGAGCGATGCACGGAATGCGGCAGCCGCACGAAGCCGGCATGCTTGCCGTTGCGGTCGAGGTCGATCGTCGCGCTGAGACGGCTTGGCCTGGTGTCGGACATTTCCCCTCCGGTTCCTTGACGACGCGGAGGATGCCGCACGCGGGGCCGCAGCGTCGAGGGCGAAGTCTCGCGCTTGCGTCATGGCACTTGCGGCGTCGGGGCGCAGTCCCGAATATGCCCGCGCCCGGCGCATGGCGCCGTCGCGCTCCGCAGGACAGAAGGAAGGAATTCGACCATGAAGCGTAGCCTGATTGCCGCCGCGTTCGCGAGCGCGCTCGCCTCGGCGGCCTCCGCCCAGACGCTGGAGTGGAAGTTCAACAATTCCTACGCCCCGACCCGCGCGGAGTCCGGGCACGTGCGCGACTTCGCGGCGGACGTGAAGCGGCTGAGCGGCGGCGCCTTCTCGATCAACGTGCTCGAGGGCGGCGCGATGAACCTGCGCGACGCCGACGCGCTGCGCTGGATGCAGCAGGGCACGCCGGAGATGGGCTTCATCTGGCCGCCCTTCATCGGCCGCGACGCGCCGGACCTCGCCTCGCTCTACGTCTACGGCTCGGTGTCGAGCGCCGAGGAGCACCTCAAGGCGCTGCCGGAGCTCAAGAAGATCCTGGCCGAGGGCATGGCGCGCTGGAACATCGAGGCGATCGGCTTCATGGGCCTGACGATCCTCGACGCGTCCATCTTCTGCCGCCAGCCCGTCTCGACCCTCGACCAGCTGCGCCGCGTCAAGCTGCGCGTCGGCT
>VGDA01000535.1 GCA_016869915.1 Alphaproteobacteria bacterium | reverse complement strand
GAGCGCAGGAAGTCCTGCGCCTTGGCGAAGGTCGCCGCCTCGCGCCCGGTGAACACGCCCTTGCCGACGAGGTCCTCGGGCCTGTCCGCGTTGTGCACGTACTTGGCGATCCAGAACAGCGTGTGCAGGTCGCGCAGGCCGCCCTTGCCCTCCTTGACGTTGGGCTCGACGACATAGCGCGAATCGCCCATGCGCCGGTGGCGCTCGTCGCGCTCCGCGAGCTTGGCGCGCACGAACTCGGGCCCCGTGCCGCGCGTCACCTCGCGCGCGAAGCGCTTGCGCAGGTCGGCGTAGAGCCGGTCGTCCCCCCACACGAAGCGCGATTCGAGCAGCGCGGTGCGGATCGTCATGTCCTCGCGCGCGAGGCGCAGGCAGTCATCCACCGAGCGCGTCGAGTGGCCGACCTTCAGCTTGAGGTCCCAGAGCAGGTAGAGCAGGTACTCGACCATCTGCTCGTTGCGCGGCGTCGGCTTGTAGGCATGCAGGAACAGCAGGTCGACGTCCGAATGCGGCGCCAGCTCGCCGCGCCCGTAGCCGCCGACCGCGACGATGGCGAGGCGCTCGCCCTCGGTCGGGTTGGAGACACGGCAGACATGGCGGTCGGCGAAGTCGTGCGCGACGCGCACCAGCTGGTCGACGAGGAAGCAGAGCGACGCGACGGTCGGCGCGGCCGTCGCGCGCCCGGCCTCGAAGCGGCGCCTGATCTCCGCGCGCCCGGCCTCCAGCGCCTCGCGCAGCGCCTCGAGCACGCGCGCGCGCTGGCGCGCGGGCTGCTTCTCCGCGGCGAGCGCCTCCAGCCGCGCCTGCAGCGCGCGGCGGTCGACGATCTCGCGCTGGTTGGCGATCTGCTCCATCGGCGGCCGGACTATAGGCGAGGCGCCCCGGCCCGTCATGGACCGGTGCCGGCGCTCACCATCCCATCGCGTAGCAGGGTCGCCGCGGATCCGCGCCGCCGAGCAGGAAGCCGCTCGCCGGGTCGCGGCGCACGACGCAGACCGCGCCGGCGCGCCACACGTAGTCCGGCCACCAGTGCACGTCGTGGCCGAGCGCGGCGAGCGCCTCGCCCGATGCGCGCGGCAGCCGGGATTCGAGGTTGAGCCAGCCCGGCTGGTAGCGATGCGGCTCGAAGCTGTCGGGGAAGCTGTGGGTGGCGAAGCGCGGCGCCTCGACCGCCTCCTGCTCGCCCATGCCGAAGACCGCGATGTTGAGGAAGACCTGCAGCATCGCCTGCAGCTGCACGTCGCCGCCCGGCGTGCCGAAGGGCATGGCCATGCCGGCATGCGGTCCCTCGCGGCCGATCGCGAGCGCGGGGCTCGGCGTCAGGCGCGGGCGCTTGCCCGGCGCGACGCCGGAGGGATGCGCGGGATCGGCCCAGTTCTGCGAGCCGCGCGAGGACGGGCAGAGGCCGGTGCCGGGGATGACCGGCGAGTCCATCGCCACGTCGCTCGGCGTCGCGGAGAAGATGTTGCCGGCCGCGTCGATCACGCAGGCATAGGACGTGTCGCGCGGCGGCGGCGGCGCGCCGGGGCTGCCCGGCGGCGTCGCGGCGCCCTCGCGCCCCGAGGGCGGCATGCCCGGCCAGGCGCGGTCCGGGCGGATCAGCGCGCGGCGGCGCGCGGCGTAGTCCTCCGACAGCAGCATGTCGAGCGGCACGTCGACGAAGCGCGGGTCGCCGAAGAACGCCTCGCGGTCGGTGAAGGCGAGCTTCATGGCCTCCGCCACGGCGTGCATGTAGGCCGGGCTGTTGTGGCCCATGCCGGCGAGGTCGAGGCCGTCGACGAGGCGCAGCATCATCCCCAGCACCGGGCCCTGGCACCAGGCCGGGCAGGAATGGACGTCGATGCCGCGGAAGCGCGTCGCGACCGCGGGCTCGATCTCCGGCTCGAAGGAGGCGAGGTCCTCGGCGCGCAGCAGGCCGCCATTCTCCTCGTGGAAGCGCACGATCGTCCGCGCGATGTCGCCAGCGTAGAAAGCGTCGCGCGCCGCGCGCAGCCCGGCCGCGCGCCCCCTGGTGGCGGCGACGCGGCGCTCCTCGTCATCCATGTAGCGCAGGCTGCGCGCGAGGTCCTCCTGCACGAAGCGCTCGCCCGCGCGCGGCGGCCTGCCGCCGGGCAGGTAGATCGCCGCGGTCGAGGGCCAGCGCGCGAGCGAGGCCTGGTTGTTGGCCAGCGACTCCGCCATCAGCGGGTACATGGCGAAGCCCTCGCCCGCGAAGCGCGTCGCCGCCGCGGCCACCTCGCCGAAGCCCATCGTGCCCCAGCGCGCGAGCGCCGCGATCCAGGCCGCGGGCGCGGCGGGCACGACCGTGCGCAGCAGCCCGGCCGGGATCGCGCCGCCATGCGCGCGCTGGAACAGCGTCGGGTCGAGCGCGCGCGGCCAGCCGCCGAGGCCGGAGACCGACCACACGCGGTCCTCGCCCGCGGGCTTGACCAGGATCGGCGCGACGCCCGCGACGTTCACGATGTCGCTCTGAAGCACG
>VGDA01000534.1 GCA_016869915.1 Alphaproteobacteria bacterium | reverse complement strand
GGCATCCCCGTGGGCGCCCTGCTCGCGATCGGCCGTTTTCCCGGGCGCGACGCGACGGTCGTGGTGCTCAACGCGCTGATGGGGTTGCCGGCGGTCGTCGTCGGGCTGGTCGTCTATCTGGCGCTGTCGCGCTCCGGCCCGCTCGGCCATCTGGGGCTGCTTTTCACCCCCGGCGCCATGATCGTCGCCCAGACGGTGCTGGTGACGCCGCTGGTCGCCGCCTTGACCCGGCAGATCGTTGAGGATGCCGATGGCGAGCTGGGCGAACAGCTGCGCTCGATGGGGCTTTCGGCGTGGCGGCGCGCCCGCACCCTAGTCTTCGACGTGCGTTTCTCGCTCGCCGTCGCGGTCCTCGCCGCCTTCGGACGCGCAATCGCCGAGGTCGGCGCGGTGCTGGTGGTCGGGGGCAACATCGCCGGCCATACGCGCACGATGACGACGGCGATCTCGCTGGAGACCCAGAAGGGCGACCTGCCGCTCGCGCTGGCGCTGGGCATCGTCCTGCTGGCGCTCGTGATCGTCGTCAACGCCGCCGCGGCGGCGCTGCGCAGCTATGCCGCGCGACGCTACGGTTGAGATGCCGGCCATGCTGCCGATCCGCATCGCCGGGCTGACGCTGGTCGCGGGCGGCCGGACGGTGCTCGACGACGTGGCGGCCGAAATCGCGACCGGCGGCATCACCGCGATCATCGGTCCCAACGGCGCGGGCAAGAGCACGCTACTGCGCGTGCTCGACGGTCTGCTGCAACCGGCGCGCGGGACGATCCGGTTCGGGATCGGCGGCACGGCGCCGGCGCCGCGGCGCGCCTTCGTCTTTCAGAAGACTGCGTTGGTCCGTGCCAGCGTCGCGCATAACGTCGCGCTGGCCGTCGAGGCCGAGCCGATTTCCGCCGCCGAGCGCCGGTCGCGCGTCGCCGCCGCGTTGGAGCGCGTCGGTCTGGCGGCGCGCGCCGGGGATGCGGCCCGGCGCCTGTCCGGCGGTGAACAGCAGCGCATCGCCTTCGCCCGCGCCTGGGCGCGACGCCCGGACCTTCTGCTGCTCGACGAGCCGACCGCCAGCCTCGATCCCGCCGCGACCGAGGAGATCGAGCGCCTGATCGGCGCGCTGCGCGACGCCGGCACCAAGATCCTGCTCGTCTCCCACAATCTGGGGCAGGTCGCGCGCCTCGCCGAGGACGCCCTCGTGCTCGCCGACGGCAGGGTCGCCGAGCACGGCCCCGTCGACCGGATCCTCAAGACCCCCGCCAGCGATGCCGCGCGGGCCTATCTCGAGGGAGAACTGCCATGGATGTCCTTCGCCGTAGTTTCCTGACGCTCGCCGCGGCGGCGCTGCTCGCCCTGCCCTCGGCGGCACAGACCAGCATCACGGTGGCGTCGACCACGTCCACCGAGCAGTCGGGCCTGTTCGGCCATCTGCTGCCGGCCTTCAAGACCGCGACCGGGATCGAGGTCAAGGTCGTGGCGCTGGGCACCGGCCAGGCGCTGGACGTGGCGCGACGCGGCGATGCCGCCGTGGTCTTCGTCCACGATCAGGCGGCGGAGGAGAAATTCGTCGCCGACGGTTTCGGGGTGAAGCGCACCCCGGTCATGTACAACGACTTCGTCATCGTCGGTCCGGGCGACGACCCGGCCAAGGCCGCGGGCAAGGACACGCTGGAGGCGCTGCGCAAGATCGCCGCCGCCAAGGCGCCCTTCGTGTCGCGCGGCGACAAGTCGGGGACCCATGCGGCGGAGCTGCGCTATTGGCAGCAGGCGGGGCTCGACCTCGCCGCGATCCGCGGCGACTGGTATCGCGAGATCGGGCAGGGCATGGGCCCCGCGCTCAACGCCAGCTCCGCCGCCAACGCCTATGTGTTGACCGACCGGGCGACCTGGCTCGCCTTCCGCAACCGCGGCCAGCTCAGGATCCTGGTCGAAGGCGACGTCCGGCTGTTCAACCAGTATGGCGTGATCCTGGTCGACCCGAAGCGTCACCCGCATGTGAAGACCGAGGCCGGACAGCGCTTCATCGACTGGCTGATTTCGCCGGCCGGGCAGCAGAGCATCGCCGCCTACCGGATCGGCGGCGAGCAACTCTTCTTCCCCAACGCCCCGCGCCGAACCGTCAACGCACGGCGGCGTAGCCCTGCATGCCGCGGGGGTTGGCGGCGGCCTTGAGGACGCGCGTGCCGCCGCGCGGCTCGATCGCCTCGGCGACGGGGCCGCGATACCAGTGGTCAAGCGCGCGCTCGATCTGCGCCTCGCGGCCAGCGACGCGCGCGGCGTCGGCGACGATCAAGGCATAGAGCGTCGCGAGCATCCGGTTGGCGAAGAGGTTGCCGGGCGCGGGGACCTCGCCGCGCGGCAGGTAGAGCGCGGCGGAGCTTCGCCAGTGCAGCTCGAACAGCGTCTTCACCGAGGCGATCGCGGCGGGAACGCGCCAGCAGAGCGGATGGCCGCCGCCGGCATGGAAGATCGCCGGCTCCAGAACGTCGGCGAGC
>VGDA01000533.1 GCA_016869915.1 Alphaproteobacteria bacterium | reverse complement strand
GTGGATGTGGAGCGCCTTCTCCGACCAGTTCCGCGTCGAGCCCTTCCCGCTCGCCCATCCCAGCGAGCTGCTCGCCGCCTGCGGCCGTCGCGCGGCCGCGTTCGAGCGGCGGCGCCAACTCTCCGAAATGAAGGCTGGCCGCCAGCCCGGCCCCGTCCCTGCCGAGATCCTCGGCCGGCGCAGCCGCGGCAACCTGAACCCCGGATACTGGACCGGGGCCACGCGGATCGACGCGCGATGAAGATCGACTTCAAGGGCGTCGAGCGCTTCCTGAAGGCGCCGGACAAGGCGGCGCGGGCGATCCTCGTCTTCGGGCCGGACGAGGGGCTGGTGCGCGAGCGCGCGGCTGCGCTGGCGCGCAGCGTGGTCGAGGACCTCGCCGATCCCTTCCGCGTCGCCGAGTTTTCCGGCGACGTCCTCGCCTCGGATCCCGCGAAGCTCGCCGACGAGGCCGCGGCGCTCGCCTTCGGCGGCGGGCGGCGCGTCGTGCGCGTGCGCGGCTGCGGCAACGCCGCCGCGCCGGCCTTCAAGTCCTTCCTCGACGCCCCCGTCGGCGACGCGCTGGTCGTCGCCGAGGCGGGCGAGCTCGACACGCGCTCGGCGCTGCGCAAGCTCTTCGAGGGCGCGCCGAACGCCGCGGCGCTGGCCTGCTACGGCGACGAGGGACGCGACCTCGTCGCGGTGATCCGCGCCGCGCTGCAGGCGGAGGGCGTGCGCGCCGCGGACGACGCCGTGGCCTGGCTCGCCCAGCGCCTCGGCGGCGACCGCGCCGCCACGCGCAGCGAGATCGCCAAGCTCGCGACCTATGCCGGCCCCGGCGCCGAGGTCTCGCTCGCCGATGCGCGCGCCGTGGTCGGCGAGACGGCCGAGCTCGACGCCGACGACGCGGTCCAGGCGGCCGCGCTCGGCGACGTCGCCGCGCTGGGCCGCGCCCTCGACCGGCTCGACGCGGAGGGCGCCAGCGCGGTGGCGATCCTGCGCACGGCGCAGCGCTTCTTCGTGCGGCTGCATGTCTGCGCCTGCCACGTCTCCGCCGGCGCCGATGCCTCGGGCGCGATGGCACGGCTTCGCCCGCCGGTCTTCTGGAAGGAGCAGGACGTCTACAAGCGCGCGCTGCGCCGCCTCGACGAGCGCGCCCTCGCCCGCGCGCTGTCGCTCCTGCTCGCCGCGGAGCGCGCGGCGAAGTCCGGCCTCGGCCGAGCCGGCACGCTCGCCGCGCAGCGCGCGCTCTACGCCATCGCTGGCGCGCAGGCCTCGCGCGGCGGCCTGTCCGCGTGGACGTGACCGCCGCGCGGCGCTAGAAGTCCGTCGATGCGACGCGCCCGCCCGCTCCTCCTCCTCGCCTGCCTGCTCGCCGCGGGCGGATGCGCGCGGCTGGAAAGCATCATGGCGCCGTCCGGCGGCGAGCCGGTCGCCGACATGAAGGCGCTCGACGGACGCTATGCCGGCAGCGCCGCCTATGCCGACGGCCCGCAGCGCTGCCCGCGGCGGCTCGACATCGCGCTCTCCGTCGCCAACGGCAAGGCGACGGGCGAGGTCCTGGACCCTGCCAGCCCGAACGAGCCGCCCGCGCGCTTCGATGGCTTCCTCGAGAGCGACGGCAGCATCTCCGCGATCGTACGTGCCTTCGGCGACATCTACGTCCTGCGCGGCAGGTTCCGCGATACGCGCTTCGACGGGCGGTTGCTGGCCGAGGCCGGGATCGATCCGCGGCGGAACAACCTCCGCCCCGGCGAGTCGAATGTCAGGTTCGGGTTCGGGACCAGCGACTGCGCCTGGACGCTCCGCCTCGCGCGACGCGCCGCATGACGCGCGGCGGGCCCGAGGACGTTGCGCGGCTCCTCTCCGCGGCCCTCGCCTGCCGCGCGCAGGGTGATCCGGCGGCGGCGGCGCGGCAATTCGCCCAGGCGCGCAAGATCGATCCCGCCCATGCCGATGTCCTGCATGTCGGGGCGATCCTCGCCCATGACGCGGGGCGAGAGGTGGAGGCCACGCGCCTGATATCGAAGGCGATCGCCCGCCGGCCCGGCGACGCGTCGCTCCAGCGCAGCCGCGGCCTGATCGCGCGGGCGGCCGGGCGCCGCGACGAGGCCATCGAGGCGCTGCGCATCGCGCATGCCGCCTCGCCCGCGGATCGCGGCGCCGCGCAACTGCTCGCGGCGCTGCTGTCCGATGCCGGGCGCCGCGCCGAGGGGCTCGCGGTGCTTTCCGCGGTCCCGCCCGAGGCGCGCGACGACGAGATCGAGACCCTGCGCGCGACGCTGCTGCTGGAGACCGGATGCTTCGCCGAGGCGTCCGCGCTGTTCCTGCGGCTCCGCCTCGCGCGCCCGCGCGACATCCGCCTCCTCACCGGCCTCGGCCGCTGCCAGGCCGCGCTCGGCCTGCGCGAGGACGCCGAGGCGACCTTCGAGCAGGCGCTGAAGCTCGACGTGCCCGTCGAGGAAGGGGCCCGGCTAGCTTGGGCTTATGCCTCGCTGAAGGAGGCGAAGC
>VGDA01000532.1 GCA_016869915.1 Alphaproteobacteria bacterium | reverse complement strand
TCGAACACGTCGAGCCCCGCGCCGGCGATCCATCCCTCGTCCAGCGCACGGATCAGGGCCGGTTCCTGGACCGTCGGGCCGCGCCCGGTGTTGATGAAGATCGCCGTCTTCTTCATCTGGCGGAAATGCTTCTCGGCGAAGAAGCCGCGCGTCTGCGGCGTGTCGGGCAGGTGCATCGACACGAAGTCCGAGCTTGCGAGGAGGTCCTGCAGGCTCGAGGGCTCGACCCCGAGCTCGGTCATCCGCGTCTCCTCGACGAAGGGATCGAAGGCCTTGAGCCGCAGGCCGAAGGCGGCGGCGCGGCGTGCCGTCGCGCGCGCGACGCGCCCGAAGGACACGAAGCCGAGCGTCTGGCCGATCAGGCGCGGGACCTTCAGCAACTGCGGCCTGCCCTCGCCCCATCGGCCCTCACGGACCATGCGGTCCTGCTCGATGCAGCGGCGATGCGTCGCCAGCAGGAGCATCATCGCGTGGTCGGCGACCTCGTCGATGAAGGTGTCCGGGCAGTTGGTGACCGGGATGCCCCTCGCGGTCGCGGCGGCAACGTCGACGTAGTCGACCCCGACCGACCCCAGCGCGATGATCCGGCACTTCGCCAACGCTTCGATCATGCGCGCGGTGAACTTCATGCCCTTGGCGTAGACGGCGTCGGCCGACGGCGCGGCGGCGACGAAGGCGTCCTCCGTCGGCGCGCACTCGACGATCTCGGCGCCCATGCCTTCCAGGGCCTCGAGCTCGTGCTCGTACCCGCCGCCGCCGGTCGTGAACGACGCGGCGGCAGGCGTCAGGATGGTGAACTTGGTCACTGCTTCGGTCCCCCCGGATCCGTGCGGCTTTCGATGGGCCTCGCGGCCAGCTTCATTCCTTCACCGCCCCCGTCAGGGACGACACGTAGTAGTCGACGAAGAAGGAATAGAAGAGCGCCACCGGGATCGAGCCGAGAAGCGAGCCTGCCATCAGCGCGCCCCACTGGTACACGTCGCCGGTGACTAGCTCGGTCAGGATGGCGACCGGCACGGTCTTCTTCTCGGTCGACTGGATAAAGGCCAGCGCGTAGATGAACTCGTTCCAGGACAGCGTGAAGCTGAAGATGCCCGCGCTGATCAGGCCCGGCACCGCGAGCGGCAGCGTGATCCGCCACAGGATCTGGACGCGCGTCGCGCCGTCGATCAGGGCGCATTCCTCGAGTTCAAAGGGGATCGACTTGAAGTAGCCGATCAGCAGCCATGTGCAGAACGGGATGAGGAAGGTCGGGTAGGTCAGGATCAGGGCCAGCGGCGAATCGAACAGGCCGAGCTGGAACACCATCGTCGCCAGCGGAATGAACAGGATCGACGGCGGCACGAGATAGGCGAGGTAGATCGCGAGGCCGACATACTGGCTGCCCTTGAAGCGCAGGCGCTGGATCGCGTAGGCGGCGAGCGTGCTGGCGACCAGCGACAGGATCGTCGAGCAGAAGGCGACGATCATCGTCGTCCACAGCCAGCGCGGATAGTCCGTCTTGAACAGCAGAAGGTAGATGTGGTCGAGGGTCGGCGAGCCAATCCAGAACGGGTTGAAGGTCTTGTAGTCGTAGAGCTCGGCGTTCGGCTTGAACGCCGTCACGCTCATCCAATAGAACGGGAAGAGCAGGATGAAGAGGAAGCACGCGAGCGGGAC
The DNA here is from genome assembly GCA_016869915.1 of Alphaproteobacteria bacterium. Lineage (GTDB taxonomy): Bacteria > Pseudomonadota > Alphaproteobacteria > CACIAM-22H2 > CACIAM-22H2 > CAIOSQ01. The sequence goes on along the minus strand of VGDA01000532.1, from coordinate 831 downwards.
GTAGATCGTCACCACGCGGCGCGACCTGCTGTCCCAGGACAGCGCCTCGGGGGCCGTCGACTGCGGCTTGTCCGGCGCCGGCTGCATGCCGTGGTCGTCCGCCGTCGTCGCGGCGGCGCGGGCGTCAGTCATCTCCTTCTCCCTGCTGCCACTTGCGGCGCGCGAGCGCGAAGTAGCTGAAGAGCGTCGCGAAAACGAGGAACGGGATCATCGAGACGGCGATCGCCGCGCCCTCGCCGAGCTGGCCCGCGGGGATGCCCCGCTGGAAGGCCAGGGTGGCGAGCAGATGCGTGGAATTCACCGGCCCGCCGCGCGTGATGGCGTAGACGAGCTGGAAGTCGGTGAAGGTGAAGATGATGCTGAAGGTCATGACGATCGCGAGGATCGGCAGCAGCATCGGGAAGGTGATGTAGCGGAAGCGCTGCCAGGGCGTGGACCCGTCGAGCATCGCCGCCTCGTAGAGGGAGGGGGAGATGGTCTGCAGCCCCGCGAGCAGCGAGATCGCGACGAAGGGGATGCCGCGCCAGATGTTGGCCGCGATCAGCGACCAGCGCGCGGACCAGGCGCTGTTGATGAAGTCGACATTGGTGTCGCGCCAGCCCAGCTCGATCAGCACGTAGGAGATGATCGAGAACTGGGGATTGTAGATCCACCAAAACGCGATCGCCGTCAGCACCGTCGGCACGATCCAGGGCAGCAGGATTATCGCGCGCAGGATCGACTTGAACGGCAGATGGTTGTTGAGCAGCAGCGCCAGCCAGAGCCCGAGGCCGAACTTACCGATGGTCGCGACCCCGGTGTAGAAGACGCTGTAGAAGACCGCGTTCCAGA
>VGDA01000531.1 GCA_016869915.1 Alphaproteobacteria bacterium | reverse complement strand
CGCGCGTCACGCCGGTGATGCTGGCGCGCTTCGCCGCGATGCCCGGCGCGCGCGTGATGCTCGGCACGGAATTCGCGGGCGTCGAGCAGCGCGGCGACGGCGTCGCCGTGCGCGCCCGGCGCGGCGACGGCGGCGAGGTCGGGCTCCGCGCGCGCTACCTCGTCGGCGCGGATGGCGCGCACAGCGCGGTGCGCCGCGCGCTCGGCATCGAATTCGAGGGCGCGGCCTACCCGCACAAGATCCTGCGCGTCATGACGACCGACGACCTCGACGCGGTGCTGCTGGGGATCGCGCCGGTCACCTATCTCTTCAACGCGCCGCGCTCGATCAGCTTCCTGCGCATGCCCGATTGCTGGCGCATCATCCTGCGCGTGCCAGACAGCGTCGAGGACGCGACGGCGATGCGCGACGACTGGCTGGGCGAGCGCCTCGCCGAGGTGCTGCCGTCGTGGACGCGGCTACCGTCGATCGCCGACCGCGACGTCTACGGCGTGAGCCGGCGCGTCGCCTCGCGCTACGCCGTGGGATCCGCCTTCCTCGCCGGCGACTGCGCCCATGTCACGAACACGCGCGGCGGCATGAACATGAATTGCGGCATGCACGATGCGTTCGCGCTCGCGGGCGCGATCGCCACCGCGCTGCGCGGCGGCGACCCCGCCGGCGTGGCGCGCGCCTCGGACGAACGCCGCCGCGTTGCCGAGGAGATGCTGATCCCGCGCACGGACCGCGCCGTCGCGGGCGGCGACGCATGGCTCGCGAAGATCCGCGCCACCGCGGCCTCGCCCGCGGAGGCGAGCGCCTATCTCGCGACCGCCGCCATGCTCGACATGCTCGACCGACCGGGATCCGCGCCATGAGCGCCATCGACGCCGACCTCGCCGACCTCGCGAAGGGGCCGGCTCTGGGCCTCGTCGTGCCGCCGGCCAACCCGACGATCGAGCCGGAGATGGCGCGGCTCGTGCCTTCCGGCGCACGGCTCTTCGCCACGCGCCTGCCCGTCTTCCCCGGCGACCTCAAGGACCGCAACCGCGCCTATATCGGCGCCTACGAGGCGGCCTTCGCCGATTTCGGGAGCCTGAGGCTGCAGGCGCAGGTGATCGGCCTCACCGGGCCGAGCTATCGCCTTGGCCCGCAGGGCGACGCGGAACTCGTCGCGCGGCTCGCGGTGAGGGCCGGCTGCCCCGTCGCCACCGCGAGCGCCGCCATCGCCGCCGCGCTCGCCGCGCTGGGCGCGCGACGCATCTGCCTCTTCTCGCCCTACGAGGCCTGGCTGACCGACGAGGCGGCCGCCTACTGGTCCGCGGCGGGCTTCGCGATCGCGCAGACCGTCAAGGTGTCGGAGACGTTCCGCGCCTACGAGCTGACCGCCGGGGAGGTGGAGGCCGCGCTCGGCGGCGTCGACATGAACGGCGCCGACGCGATCGTGATGAGCGGCACCGGCATGATCACGCTCCCGGTCATCGCGGCGCGCGCCGGCGCGGCAGGACCGCCGCTGCTGTCGTCGAACCTCTGCTGCGCCTGGTGGGCGCTGCGCACGCTGGGCGTCGCGCCCTCGCCCTTCTTCTCCCGCGTCGCGCCCGCGCTTGCGCGCGCGCTGGGCTGAGGCGCGCGATGGCAAGGACCGTCGACATCCGGATCGACGACGGCGTCGTCGTCACGATGGACGGCAGGCGCCGCGTGATCGAGCGCGGCTCCGTCGCCATCGCGGGCGACCGCATCGTCGCCGTGGGGCCGACCGCGCGCGTGGCGCGCAGCCATCCCGCGCGCCGCGTGATCGACGCGTCGCGCAAGGCCGTGATCCCCGGCCTGGTCGACGCGCACGCCCATGCGGGCCATGGCCTCGTCAAGACGATGGGCGGCGGGCGCGGGGACCTCTGGTACGAGGCCTGCCACGCGATCTACACCGGCGCGTCGCCGGAATCCTTCTGGCGCGCGGAGGCGCAGCTCGCGGCGCTGGAGCGCCTGCGCTTCGGCGTCACCACGGGCGTGTCGCTGCTCGGCGGCGGCGACAGCGTCATGCGCAGCGACGAGCCGTCCTACTGCGACGCGCATTGCGACGGCGTGCTCGGCGTCGGCACGCGCAGCGTCGTCGCCGTCGGCCCGACGCGCCCGCCGCATCCGCGGACCTATGCGCGCTGGCGCGGCACGAAGCGGATCGAGCGCGCGGTCTCCTTCGAGGACCAGCTCGACACCTGCCGCGCGCTGCTGCGCTCGTGGCACGGCAGCCACGGGCGGCGGCTGTCGATCGCGCTGATCACGCCGACGCTGCGCCGCGAGCACCTGCGCTCCATGGACCGCGCGCTGCTCGACGAGGCCATGCGCCAGGCGAAGGCGACGCGCGCCCTGTCGCGCGAGGCCGGCGTCGTCTTCACGCAGGACGGGCACCAGCGCGGCAGCGTCGCGCTCGCCGGCAGGCTGGGCCTGCTCGGACCGGACGCGCTGCTCTCGCACGCCACCGACCTGACGCGTGCCGAGATCGCGCTCTGCGCCAGCACCAG
>VGDA01000530.1 GCA_016869915.1 Alphaproteobacteria bacterium | reverse complement strand
CCCGGTGGGCGTAGGCGCAGCAGGGCCAGGGCTTGCGCAGCGGGCGGTGGACGAGGATGCCCGTCTCGCCGCGGCCACGTGCGAGCGCCGCGGCGGCGCCCGGCGAGGCCGGCGTGGCGTAGAGGGTGCCTCCCCTCGAAGAGGCGCGCGGCCGCGCCGATCCCCTCCGCCGCGAGGAGCGCCGCCTCGAGCCCGGCGCGCGCGGCGAAGCCGGCATGGACCGGCTTTGCGTCGCTGCCGAACTGGTGCTTCAGCCCGGCCGAGGCGCTGGCCGCGAGGCCGAGCGCATGCGCGGTGGCTTCGGCGCCAAGGCCAAGCAGGCGCGGGCAGGCGGTGGCGGCGCCGAATGGCCCGATCGTCGACGTCGCGTGCCAGCCCGCGAGATAGTGGCCATGGCCGAGCGCCTCGCCCATCCGCACGATCGCCTCGTGGCCGGCGACATGGGCCACGAGCACCTCGCGGAGCGTGGCCGCGCGCGTCGTCGCCAGCGCGAGCAGCGCGCCGAGCACGACCGCGCTCGGATGCGTCGAGCCCGGGATCTCGTAGTCGTCGAGGTCGATCGCGTGCGCGGCGACGCCGTTCGCCAGCGCGGCCGCGGGCAGCGACATGCGCGCGTCGCCACCGATCGCGCGCGCCGGCCCCGGGCCGGAGGCCGATGCCATCGCACGGCGCGCCGCGACCGCGACGTCTTCGTCGCGGCCGGCGAGGATGCAGGCGAGCGTGTCGACGAGGCAGAGCGCGGCCTCGTCGAGTGCCGCCGACGGCGGGTCCTGCGCCGCCACGAGCGCGCCGAGCGCGGCGAGGAGGTCGGTTTCAGGCATCCGCGTGCACCCCGCCGCCCACGGCCACGCAAGGAGATGCGCGTCGCCATGGCGCGCGCGACCTCCATGGCGGCCGGGCGCACTTCCTCATCCTAGCCATGCGCCCTCGCCGGGCAGCCGCAGGCAGGCCGAGACCTGCAGCACGACCTCGGCCCCGTCGCCACGTTCGCCGGGCGGGGCGAGAGCCCATTGCCAGCGCTCGAGGGCCGGCGGCGCGAAGACGCCGTGGAGCGGGTCCTCCTCGCTGCGTCCTTCTCCCGGGCCGTGGATCACGCATGCGGTCTCCGTGACGAGGCATGCCGCTTCGCCGCCGGCGCCGAGGTCCGCCAGCGCATCCGCCACGAGCGCGTGGCGCCACCCCGCGCGCGGGTCGGTCGCGCGCGGTGGCGGCAACTGGGACAGCAGCATCGACGCCACGACGATGTCGGCGCCGGCGACGGCGTGGCGCCACGAGCGGTAGGTGGGCGGGGAGGCGCCATGCGCGACCAGGGAGAAGGGCAGCGCGACGACGTTGCCGAGGCGGCGCGCGGCGAGGCGCGCATGGAGCGGGTGAACCGCATCGACGAGGATCACTTCGTCGAAGGCCGCGGAGATCGCGGCGAGCGGGATGTCGAGCAGCGGCCCCGAGCCGAGGACGACCGCGCGCCGACGCTGGCGCGTGCGCGCGACGGCGGACTGGACGAACGCGCGGCAGCGCGCGAGGTGGGGCAGCCATGCCCGCCTGCACCGGATGTAGCGTGCGATGATGGCCGCCTGCTCTGCGGCCACGCCCGTCGTTCGTGCCCCGGGAGCGGCGCGTTGCGTCGCGAAGGCGAGTGCCTCGATGATCATCCGGCGCCAATCCTAGCACGGATCGCCGGGGCTCCTGCCGTATCGACCGTATTCACGGCGCTGGTGGCGCGCGTGATCCAGGTCTGTCCTGCCCCGTCTCGCCTTGCGCCTTGCACGGCCCGCCTTCTACAGTCGCCTGACGGGGCGGTTGGAGATTCCATGGCTGGGTATTCGGGATTGCGCATCCTCGCGGAGGGACTTCGCGGTTATGCGGGCTGGCGCCCGGCATGGCGCAAGCCGGAGCCGAGGCGCGAATACGACGTGATCGTCGTCGGTGGCGGCGGGCACGGGCTCGCCACGGCCTTCTACCTCGCCGAGGTGCACGGCATCACGAACGTGGCGGTCCTCGAGAAGGGGCCGATCGGCCTCGGCAACACGGGGCGCAACACGACGATCGTGCGCTCCAACTACCTCCTGCCGGAGAACCACGATTTCTACGAACACTCGCTCAAGCTCTGGGAAGGGCTGGAGCAGTCGCTGAACTACAACGTGATGATGAGCCAGCGCGGCGTCATCAACGTCTTCCACAACGACGCGCAGCGCAACGCCGCCATCCGGCGCGGCAACGCGATACGCCTCGCGGGCATCGACGCGGTGCTGCTCGACGGCCCGAGCGTGAAGGCGATGTGCCCGCTGCTCGACATCTCGAACGGCCGCTTCCCGGTGATGGGCGGCCTGCTGCAGCCGCGCGGCGGCACGGCGCGCCACGACGCCGTCGCCTGGGGCTTCGCGCACGCGGCGGACGCGCGCGGCGCCATCCTGCTCGAGCAGAACGACGAGTGGGCCGTCCAGCGCGCCCGCTACATGAGTCTGGAAACCATCGCGCCGATCGGCGACACTCCCATCGT
>VGDA01000529.1 GCA_016869915.1 Alphaproteobacteria bacterium | reverse complement strand
AGGGCTTGAGCAGCCGGCCTGCGCGCACGTCCTCCGCCGCGAACGGAAAGGGCGCCAAGGCCACGCCCTGTCCATCGATCGCGGCCTGCAGCACGACATTCGCGTCAGCGATGATCGTGGACGCGCCGAACTCGAGCTCCGGCCTGCCCGCCAGAGCGAGCCATGAGTTCCATTCGGCGCGGTCATGCTGGTGGAGGACCGGGAACCGGGCAAGGTCGCCCGGCAAGCAGAGCCCCCCGAGGGAGCGTGCGAGGCGAGGGCTGACCACGGGCTCGTAGCTTATCGAGAAGAGGTATTCGCTCTCGAGCCCGGGCCAGTCGCCATCGCCCCAGTCGACCGCTATCGGGGCGGGCATGGTCGCGGGCCCCGTGATGCGCGGCCGTCCCAGGAGGTTGAGCTCGATCGCGGGAAGCGACTTCCTCAACGCATCGAGCCTGGGGGTGAGCCAGCGCGCCGCGAAGATGGGCCCGACCGCGAGATCGACGCGCCGCGCCGACGCGGCGGAATGGTTCTCCAGCTCGCGGGCTATGGACGAGAAGGCCTGCCTCACGACGTTGCCGAGGGAGCGGCCGGCATCTGTCAGCAGGACCTCGCGCGGACGCCGGACGAAGAGCCTGCACGACCAGTCGCGCTCAAGGCGGCGTATCTGGTTGCTGACAGTGGTAGGGCTCACGCCGAGTTCCACGGCGGCGTCCTTGAACCTGCCAAGGCGCGCAGCGGCCTCGAAGGTACGCAGCGCCGTCAGGGGCAGTCGCTTGACGCGGATCTTCATCGCCGCCTCCGGGGGGAATGGATAAACCCGCGAGCACCCATAGGACAGGGTTTTGTCGCTTGTCGATCCGGCCAGCCACCCACCACTGTCGCGCTGTCGAAGGCAAGTCGCGCGCGGGTCGCGTTAGGGGGGAGGCACGGCATGGAAGGCAGGCGGAGGATGAGGGGCGGCGCACTGCTCGCCCGGGCGCTCCACGAGAAGGGCGTCGAGCATGTGTTCACCCTGTCGGGAGGGTTCTGCAACCCGGCCCTCGAGGGGTTCATGGAACTGCAGATGCGGGTCATCAACTGCCCGCACGAGCAGGTCGCCGGGCATCTCGCCGACGCCCATGCGCGCATCTCCCGCAAGCCGACCGTCTGCCTCGTCGGCCCGGAAGGCTTCGCGAACGCCGTCCCGGCGATGATGGAGGCATGGGGCGAGCGCTCGCCGGTCATATTCGTGACCGGCTCGAGCACTCTGAAGCGCCGCGGCGCAGGCGGGTTCAAGGAGATCGACGACGTCGCGATCGCGGCGCCACTCACGAAGTACAGCGTCAGCGTGACAGACGGCACGCGCATCAGCGAGTTCGTCGATCGCGCATGGACGATCGCCACAAGCGGCTATCCCGGCCCCGTGCATCTGAGCCTGCCGGTCGACATCATGTTCTCGTCCTTCGACGAGGATGCCGGACGCGAGGAGCGTCCCTTCTCGCGCGGGCCGCGGCCCGTGGCCCGGGCCTGGCCCGAGCCAGCGGCGCTCGCGGCGGTCCTCGACCTCGTCGGCTCCGCGCAACGCCCGATCCTGATTGGCGGCCATGGCGTCTGGTGGGCCGGCGCGGAGCGCAGCCTCGAGGCGGCGGGAAGGAACCTCGGCATCCCGGTCTTCAACATCCCCTACCACCAGAAGCTGCTCGGCGAGGAATGCGAGGCCTACATGGGCCTCGCGGACATCCACCAGTACCAGCCATCGCGCAACGCGCTCGAGGAATGCGACGTCGCGGTGATGGTCGGTGGTCGCCTCGACAACCAGATGAACTTCGGCAACCCGCCCCTCTTCCCGGCCTCGGCGAAGCTGGTCTGCGTCAGCGGCTCGCACGAGGAACTCGAGTTCAATCGCGCGGCCGACCACCTGCTTCTGAGCGATCCCGGGGCGTTCCTCGACGCGCTCTCCGGCATGCAGGCCGCCGGCAAGTGGCGCCTCGGCCGCGCGTGGTTCGACCTGAACCGAAGCAGGCGTGGCGCCTGGGTCGAGGCGACGCTTTCCGACCTCGCGCGGGATACCCACGAGGCCGCCGCCAGCGGCGGCAAGATCCACCCGCTCCAGCTGTCCCTGGACGTCCAGGCCGAGATGGGCGACCGGGACTGGCTCGTCTTCGACGGCGGCAACACGCATTTCTGGTCGGAGATCGCCGTCAACCTCGCCGGCTGGCAAGGACGCAAGCTTGCCGGCATCCTGCACCCCGGAAGCTTCAGCCTGCTCGGTGTCGGCGTGTCGCTCGCCCTCGCGGCAAAGAACACGCATCGCGATTCCAACGTCGTCCTGATCAGCGGCGACGGCGCCTTCCTGTCCGGCGGATTGTCGATAGAGGCCGCATTCCAGGAAAAGCTGCCGATCGTCGTGGTGATCGACAACAACGGTGGCCTCGACTGCATCTCCCAGCAGCAGGAGCGGCTCTTCGCAAGCGGCAAGCACTTCGGCTGTCAACGCCGGAGTAAAAATGCATCGGCTGGCCGGAGTAAAAATGCATCACGGCC
>VGDA01000528.1 GCA_016869915.1 Alphaproteobacteria bacterium | reverse complement strand
CCATATTGCCTGCCTGCGCGGCGCGACCGCCCGCGCGTCTCCTGCCTGTCCATGGTGCGCCTGATGACCTCCGCGAACGCCGGTCCCATCGTGGAGCTTCGCGACGTCCGCCTCAAGCTGGAGTCGCTCGCCGGCGAGGTCAATATCCTGCGCGGCCTCGACCTCGTGGTCGGGCGCGGCGAGAGCGTCGCCGTGCTCGGTCCCTCGGGCTCGGGCAAGTCGACGATGATGATGGTGATGGCGGGGCTCGAGCGCGCGAGCTCGGGCATCGTGCGCGTCGCGGGCGAGGACCTCGGCGCGCTCGACGAGGACGGGCTCGCGCTGTTCCGCCGCCGCCATGTCGGCATCGTCTTCCAGGGCTTCCACCTCATCTCGACCATGACGGCGCGCGAGAACGTCGCCGTGCCCCTGGAATTCGCGGGCGCGCGCGACGCCTTCGCGCGCGCCGACGCGGCGCTCGCCGCGGTCGGGCTGGGGCACAGGCTGACGCACTATCCCGGCCAGCTCTCCGGCGGGGAGCAGCAGCGCGTGGCGCTGGCGCGCGCGGTGGTGGGGGAGCCCGGCCTCGTGCTCGCCGACGAGCCGACGGGCAACCTCGACCACGCGACCGGCGCGCAGGTGATGGACCTGCTCTTCGGCCTCGCCGGCGCGCGTGGCGCGACGCTCGTGCTCATCACCCACGACCTCGCGCTCGCGCGTCGCTGCGCGCGCATCGTGCAGCTGCAGGACGGGCGCATCGCCGAGGACGCGCCCGCCGCGCCCGCCGCGCCGTGAGCGAGGCGGCCTCTTCCTGGCGCGTCGCCTTCGCGCTCGCGCGGCGCGAGTTGCGCGGCGGTGTCGCGGGCTTCCGCGTCTTCATCGCCTGCCTCGCGCTCGGCGTCGCCGCGATCGCGGCCGTCGGCTCCCTCGGCGCCGCCGTGACGAAGGGCCTGCGCGACGACGGCAGGCGCCTGCTCGGCGGCGACGTCGAACTCTCCTTCACCCATCGCGAGGCCGAGCCCGCGCAGCTCGCCCATCTCGCGTCCGCCGGGCGCGTGTCGCGCGCCGGCGAGATGCGCGCGATGGCGCGCGCCGGCGACCAGCGCGCGCTGGTCGAGCTCAAGGCCGTCGACGCTTCCTATCCCCTCGTCGGCGGCATCGCGCTGGAGCCGGCGGGCGACCTGCGCGCGACGCTGGCGCCGCGCGGCGGGTCGTGGGGCGCCGCGGTCGAGCCGTCGCTGCTCGCGCGGCTTGGCATCGCGCCGGGCGACAGGCTGCGCGTGGGCGACCTCGACTACGAGGTGCGCGCGACGATCGCCGCCGAGCCCGACCGCACCGCGAACGTCTTCACCCTCGGCCCCCGGGTCATGGTGCCGGTGGAGAGCCTGGCGCAGACCGGGCTGTTGCAGCCCGGAAGCCTCGTGCGCTGGCTCTACCGCGTCGCGCTCCACGACCCGTCCGCCGCGCCGGCCTTCGTCGAGGACCTCAAGCGGCGCTTCCCGAGCGCCGGCTGGCGCATCCGCGCCCTCGCCGACGCCGCGCCGGGCCTGCAGCGCTGGGTCGACCGCATCGCCGTGTTCCTCGGGCTGGTCGGCTTGACCGCGCTGCTGGTCGGCGGCGTGGGCGTCGCCAACGCCGTGCGCGGGTTCGTGGACGGGCGCATCGCGACGATCGCGACGCTCAAGTGCCTCGGCGCGCCGGGCGACCTGGTGATGCGCGTCTACATGGTCCAGGTGATGGCGATGGCCGTGCTCGGCATCGCCGCGGGCCTCGCGGTCGGCGCGGCGGTGCCGCTGGTCGCGGCGCCGCTGGTGGAGCGCGCGCTCGGCGTGGGGCTCTCGACCGGCGTGTTCCCGGCGCCGCTCGGGCTCGCGGCGCTGCAGGGCCTGCTCGTCGCCGTCGCCTTCGCGCTCTGGCCGCTGGCGCGCACGCGCGAGCTGCCGGCCGCGGCGCTGTTCCGCGCGGTGGTGGCGCCGACGCGCGCGATCCCGCGCGCGGGCGTCGTGGCGACGACCGCGCTGGCGCTCGCCGCCCTGGCGGCGCTGGCCATCGCGAGCGCGCCCGACCGCCGCCTCGGCATCGCCTTCGTCGCCGGCGCCGCCGCGTGCTTCGTGCTGTTCCGCCTCGCCGCCGCGGCGATCGCGGCGATCGCGCGCCGGGCGCCCGCGCCCGCGCGGCCGGCGCTGCGCCTCGCGCTCGCGAACCTGCACCGCCCCGGCGGCAACCTGCCGGGCATCGTGCTGTCGCTCGGCCTCGGCCTCACGGTGCTGTCGATCATCTCCCTGGTGCACGGCAACTTCGCCGGCGCGCTGCGCGGCCAGCTGCCGGCCGTCGCGCCGAGCTTCTTCTTCATCGACATCCAGCCCGACCAGCTCGAGGAGTTCGAGGCGACGCTGCGCGACGCGCGCGGCGTCGGCGCGGTGCAGAAGGTGCCGAGCCTGCGCGGGCGGATCACGCGGCTCAACGGCGTGCCCGTGGAGCAGGCGGCGATCGCGCCCGACGCGCAATGGGCGATCGGCTCTGACCGTG
>VGDA01000527.1 GCA_016869915.1 Alphaproteobacteria bacterium | reverse complement strand
GCCCGCGCGCCACTGGTGCCGGTAGCAGAACTCGGGACGGCCCGCGTGCTCGGCGAGTTCCCTCAGCAGGCGCTGCCCCTCCTCCAGTTCCATGCCGGACACCTCGTTGCCCGCGTTGACCGTGAAGAAGAGGCTGCGGCGACCGTCCCGGTCCGGATGGACGCGGATGAGCGGGTGGCAGGTCGGCGGAACCAAGTCGCGCTCGACCTGCGAGACAGGCGGCAGCTGCGGGAAGATGCGCCTCCCGAACTCGTAGTAGTGGACCATGAAGAGCGGCTCGAGCCGCCGGCGCATCCCCGGCGACAGCGCGTCATGCGCGAGGAAGAGGTTGGCGAACTCGGTCTGCCCGCCCACCGCGTCCGGCGGCAGGACCTCGATCCCGTAGAGCAGCGAGCAGTAGGACGGGATGAAGCGGTAGGAGCTGTCGGTGTGCCAGCGCGCGTTGACCTTCTGCGCGATCACGCGATGGTCGTCGACCGGCAGGTGCCGCCCCTCGGGCGAGACGTTGGCGACGTTGTAGATCGCCGACTGCGACTTGGTCTTGTCCTTCTCGGGAAAGGCCTCGAGCGGGCCGAACAGCTCGGAGAAGGCGATCTGCTGCGCCTCGGTCAGGGCCTGGCCGCGCACGCAGACGACATGGTGCTCCTGCAGCGCCGCGCGCAGCGCCTCGAACACCGCCGCCGTCACGGGGCGCGAGAGGTCCAGCCCCTCCACCTCCGCGCCGAGCGCAGGAGAGAGCCGCCGCAGCACGAAGCCGCCCTTCGCTTCCAGTTCCGTCGTAGCCATGTCCCGTTCCCTTCCTGCGGCCAAGCCGTCACTCGCGCCGGATGGCCTCCGCCAGCGTCGCCTCGTCCATGCGCGGCGACAGGACCAGGCCCCTGCGCGCCGCCCACACGTTCTCCTGGAAATGCGTCGGGATCACCGCGACGTCGTCCATCGCGACGCGCTGGAGCTCGGCGATCGCACGATCGCGACGGGGCTTGTCCATCTCCACGCGGATCGCGGCCAGCAGCGAATCCGCCGCGGGGCTGGACCAGCGCCCGTAGTTGTTGGTCGCGCCGGCCTGGAACGTCTCGCGCAGGATCACGTAGGGATCGCCGGTGTTGAAGCCCCAGCCGACCAGCGCGAAGGAGAACTCGAACCGGCGCGCCTCGTTGAAGTAGACGGCGAGCGGCAGGCTGGCGACCTTCACCTCGATGCCGATGCGCGCGAGCATCTGCGCCACGGCCTGTGCCTGCTTGACGTCGTTTGGATAGCGGTTCGCGGTGACGTGTATCGTGAGCCGGAACCCGTCCGCGTGCCCCGCCTCGGCAATCAGGCGGCGCGCCGCGGCGAGGTCGGCGGACGGCATGCGCAGCGCGGGATCGTGGCCCGGCAGCCCGGGCGGGACCACCTGCATCGCCGGCACGGCGAGCCCGTCCATCACCTGCTGCACGATCGCATTGCGGTCCACCGCCAGCGCGATGGCACGGCGCACGCGCGGGTCGCGCATCGGATTGGCGATCGGGCCGCCATCCTTCGCGAGGACATGTGGGCTGGCCTCGCGATGGACATCCATCATCCAGAAGATGACGCGCGAGGACAGGCCGCGCGCGAGGGAGAGCTTCGGGTCGCGGGACAGGCGCGGCACGTCGACGGGCGGCACGTCGTTGATCGCGTCGACGTCGCCTGCGAGGAGCGCCGCGACGCGCGCGCCGGGATTGGTGATCGGCCGGAGGACGACCTCGCCCCAGGCCGGCTTGCCGCGCCAGTGGCCGGGATCCGCGGCGAGGCGCACATGGCTGCCCGGCACCCACTCGACGAAGCGGTAGGGACCGGTGCCGATGGCATGCTGGCCGGAGTTGAAGGCCGCGGGCTCGGCGCGCTCGCCGATGCGATGGCTGACGATGGCGATCGGAGCCAGGCTGTTCGGCAGGGTCGGCAGCGGCAGCTTCGTGCGCACGAGGAGCCGGTGGTCGTCGAGCGCCTCGACCGACGCGATGTCCTCGAGGTGGCGTCGGTAGCTCGACGGCGCGTTCGGCACGTCGGGCGCGCGGCGCAGCGAGTGCACGGCGTCGCGCGCGGTGAACGGGCTGCCGTCGTGGAACCTGACGCCGCGGCGCAGCTCGATCTCCCACGCGAGCGGGTCGGAGGTCGGGCGCCACGACGTGGCGAGGCCAGGCTGGAGTTCCATCGCCGGCCCGACATCGACCAGCGAGTCGAAGACATGCTGCCGGACGACGATGTTGGTGCCGATCTCGGCGAAGTGCGGGTCGATCGACGTCGTGTCGGACGAGATCCCGATGCGAAGCACCTGCGCCGGCGCCGCGGCCTGCAGCGCCACGACGGCCATGAGCGCGGCGGCGAGCCGTGCGATCGACTTCATATCCATCCCCCGGGTCGGAACTTCACGCTAGAGTGGCCGCGGCGGCGGGGTTTGGCAATGCGCGGGACCTCGAGGGGGAATGCGGGCATGGGCGCGGCGACACGAAGCGAGATCGACATCGACCTCGACCTCCCGGGCAAGCGGCT
>VGDA01000526.1 GCA_016869915.1 Alphaproteobacteria bacterium | reverse complement strand
GCGATTCAACCAGGATGGAATTCGCTCTAGCACGCGCAACGAGCGGTCGCTGCGCGACGCGGCCGGCGCGTTCCACCGCCAGAGGCGTCGCTCCGCGCCCGGCCTCCAGCACGCTTGCCCTCCCCGTCGCCGCGCTGCCGCGCGGCGCCACCCCTCCCATCCGCGCAGGCGCGGACGGGAGGGGAGCTGGGTGGTGACAGGCGGCGCGCGGCGTCAGTCGAAGAAACCGGTCGCGATCGGGAGCCAGAGCACGACCTGCGGCAGGGCGATCGCGAGGACCAGCCCGATGACCTGCAGGGCCACGAACGGGACGATGCCTCGGTAGATATGGCCCATCGTTATCGACGGCGGCACCGCTCCCTTCATGTAGAAGAGCGTGACCCCGAATGGCGGCGTGAGGAACGAGGTCTGGAGATTTACGGCGATGAGCGTCGTCATCCAGGCGAGGAAATACTTCGAATCCCCGAGATGCGCGCTGAAGTCGAGGGTCTTGAGCAGCGGGGCGAAGACCGGCAGCACGATGAGGCAGATCTCGATCCAGTCGAAGAAGAACCCCAGGAAGAAGACGAGCACCATCAGGAACGTCATCACTTCCCAGGCCGTGTCGATCCCCGCCGCCTTCAGGACCTCGACCATGACCTCGTCGCCGCCCAGGGCGCGCAGCACGTAGGAGAACAGCGTTGCACCGAGGAAGATGAAGAACACCATCCCGTTCGTGAGCGCCGAGCTTTCGAGCGTCTCGCGCAGGACCTTCAGGTCGAGCCGGCCATTGGACAGCGCGAGCAGCATTGCGCCGAAGCAACCGACGCCCGATGCCTCGGTGGGCGTCGCCCAGCCGAGGAAGATCGAGCCGAGCACGAGCGCGATCAGGAAGGTCGGCGGCAGGAAGCTCCTGAGGATCATCCGCCGCAGCTCGGCCGCGTCGCCCGGCCCCATGTCCGCGGGAAGCGGCGGCGCCAGGTGGGGGAAGATCCGCGCGACGACGAAGATGTAGGCGACGTAGATCAGGCTGAGCAGCAGGCCCGGCCCCACCGCTGCCATGAAGAGGGTCCCGACGGGGATCTGGAGCAGGTCGCCCATCACCACGAGCATAATCGAGGGCGGGATCAGGATCCCGAGCGTCCCGGCCGACGCGATCGTGCCGATCGCGAGCTCCTTGTTGTAGTTCCGCTCCATCATCGCCGGGAGCGCGATCAGGGTGAGCATCACGACGGTCGCGCCAACGATGCCCGTCGAGGCCGCCATGATCGTCCCCATGAGCGTCACCGACATGGCGAGCCCGCCGGGGACGCGGCGCAGCAGGACCTGCAGGCAGCGCAGCAGGTCGTCGGCGACGCCAGACTTCTCCAGGAGCGTGCCCATGAAGACGAACATCGGGATCGCCACGAGGACCTGGTTCTGCGCGACGGACCCCCAGATCCTCGGCAGCAGGTTGTAGAACTGCACGAGGTTGAAGACCTCGAACCAGTATCCGAGCAGGCCGAACAGGATGCCGACGCCACCGAGCACGAAGGCGACGGGGAAGCCGCAGAACAGGCTCGCCGCCAGGACGAGGAACATCGCGATCGAGAGGTGGTCGCCGATCCAGATGAAGGTCTACTGGGACACGTGCACCCCCGGCTCAGTCGCGCGCCGGCGCGCCGCGGCGCAATTCATCGACCTTGCGGATCAGGACCGAGACGACGCTGGCGAACAGCAGGACGATCCCCGCGAACAGCACGAACTTGATCGCGTAGCGAGCGGGCAGGCCGGTCGGCGCGTCGGAATACTCGTTCTGGGACCAGGATCGCGCGAAGAAGTCCCAGCCATTGAGGGCGAGCAGCAGCACGAAGGGCAGCGCGAAGGCAAGGCAGCCGAATATCTCCATCGCGACGTTCGCGCGCGGCGACAGCCGCGAAGTGAAGATGTCGATCCGGACATGCCCGTTGCGGATGTAGGTGAGGCCCAGCCAGAGCGCGAAGAGCGCCGTATGGAAGTGCCACTCGAGTTCCTGCAGCCGCGTCGAGCCGAGCCCCGGGAGCTGGAAGCCGAACTTGCGCGTGACGACGTCGAAGCAGATCACCACGGTATTCGCGACGAAGAGCCATGCCGCGGCAGAACCCACGGCCGCCACCACTCGGTCGATCGCGTCGCTGAGGCTGAGGAGATGTCGCATGGGCGCCGCGCCTCGTCGGGTGTGGCAATCGCCGGGCGCGCGGGACCTGGCCGCGCGCCCGGCGACGACGCGTTCAGCGCAAGAAGGCCCTGTCGCGCCAGATCGCGTAGCTGGCCCGGAAGGCCTTGAGCGACTCCCAGGCCTTCTTGAACTCCGGGCTCCGGTCGCTCTGCTCGCGGGCGACCTCGTCCCATCCCGCGCGGAAGGCCGCGATCAGCTTGGGGTCGAAGGTCTTGAGCTGCACGCCCTTGGACTCGATCTCCCTGAGAGCCGATCCGAGAAGTTCCGATTCAGTTGCATGGATTTGGTCGCGCGAGGCGACGGAGCATGATGCGGATCATGGCGAGGCGGACGAAGGCGGCCAC
>VGDA01000525.1 GCA_016869915.1 Alphaproteobacteria bacterium | reverse complement strand
GCGCCGACGCCCTGCACCGTCGTCAGCAGGCGGAACCAGTCGCGCTCCGCGGCGGTCGCGAAGGCGTAGAGGTCGATCGCGTCCTCGCGCACGATCGTCTCCACCAGCAGGACCGCGCGGTCGCCGGCGGCGAAGGCGCCGAGCGTGCGGGTCGAGGCACGCACGAGGTAGCCGACGCCACCGACGTCGACGATGGCGCGGTCGCGCTCCAGCGCGTCGATCGTGCCGGAGAGTCGCGCGATCACGGCGCCACCGCCTGCGCGACCCAGCGCGCGCGCATTTGGACGTGGTGGCCATGGCACAGCGCCACCGCGAGCGCGTCCGCCGCGTCGGCTCCGTCGAGGCGCACGCCGGGCAGCAGGCGCTGCACCATCGCCTTGACCTGCACCTTGTCGGCGCGACCGACGCCGACGATCGACTTCTTCACGGCGGTCGCCGCGTATTCGGCGACCTCGATGCCGAGGCGCGCGGGCACGAGCAGCGCCACGCCGCGCGCGAAGCCGAGACGCAGCGTCGACGAGGGGTTCGCGTTCACGAAGGTCTCCTCGACGGCTGCGCCTCGCGGATCGTGCCGGGCGAGCACCTCCTCGAGCCCCTCGAAGATGGCGACGAGTCGCGCGGCGACCGGCGCGTCCGCGTCGGGGACGATGCGGCCATTGGCGACATGCCGGATGCGCGCGCCATCGACCTCGACCACGCCCCAGCCGGTCGTGCGCAGCCCGGGATCGAGGCCGAGGATGCGCATCAGCCGGAGGAGAGACGCTGCATGACGTCCTCGGCGACCTCGAAGTTCGCGTGCACGGCCTGCACGTCGTCGCTGTCCTCGAGCGCCTCGATGAGGGCAAGCAGGTCGCGCGCGCGCTCCTCGTCCACAGGCACCGTGCTGGTCGCGCGCCAGACGAGGCGCGCCTCCCGCGCGGGGCCGAAGCGCGCCTCGAGCGCGTCGCGCACGCCGCCGAGGGAATCCGGGTCGGTGGCCACCTCGTGGGCGTCGGCGCCGGAGGCGACGTCGTCGGCGCCGGCCTCGACCGCGGCCTCGAACATCGCGTCGGCGCCGGCGACGGCCGCCGGGTAGACGATGGAGCCGCGGCGCGCGAAGTTGAAGGCGACCGAGTTTGTCTCGCCCAGCGAGCCGCCGTTCTTGGTGAAGATCGAGCGCACGTCGCTTGCGGTGCGGTTGCGGTTGTCGGTGAGCGCCTCGACGATCAGCGCCGCGCCGCCCGGCCCGTAGCCCTCGTAGCGGACCTCCTCGTAGACCGCGCCGTCCTCGCCGCCCGAGCCGCGCTTGATCGCGCGCTCGATCGTGTCCTTCGCCATGTTCTCGGCCTTCGCGGCGTTCACGGCGGCCTTCAGGCGCGGGTTGTGCGCGGGATCGGGCATCCCGGTGCGCGCCGCGGTCATGATCTCGCGGATCAGCTTCGTGAAGACCTTGCCGCGCCGGGCATCCTGCTTGCCCTTGCGATGCATGATGTTCTTGAACTGAGAATGGCCTGCCATCTTCCCCGACCGTCCTGACGCGCACGGACATGCTGCCGGCCGCACGCGCGGCCGCGAATCGGGCGCGGCCCGAAGCAACGGCGCCCGCGCGGCGCTTAGCAAATCGCGACCGCCTTGCCTATCCGCGCGCGCGGACGGCTAGCCGCGCAATGTGGCGGGAATGCGGCTTCAGGCGCCGCGCGCGCAACGCGGCGACCTGGTCGAGGATCGCGCGATCCCCGACGCCGCGCGCCAGGCGCTCGGCCTCGGCGAGCCAGGCCCCCGCCGCCGCCGCCTGCCCGCCCGCGAGCAGCGCGCTGCGCCCCGCGCGCAGGTAGAGGTCCGCCGCGCCGCGCGCGTCGCCGGACCTGGCGGCCGCGTCCGCGGCGCCGGCGAGCGCGCGCGCCATGCCGGGGTAGTCGAGGGCGTCCCGGCGCAGGTCGGAGGCGGCGACGAAGTCGCGCCGCGCGGCGGGGTGGTCGCCGCGGAGGCCCGCGGCGAGGAGGCCGAGCAGGAACTGCGCGCGCGCGCCGGCGGGGCCGGGATCCGACGCGAGGTCGCGCGCAAGTTCCTGCGCGCCGCCCGCGTCGCCGAGGCGATAGAGCGCGGTGGCCTCGACGAGCACGAGCTCCGCGAAGACCGGCAGGCGGCGGCGCGCGAGCTCCGCGCGCGTCGATCCGGCGGTCGCGAGCGCGGGAGCGGCGTCGCCGCGACGGAGCTGCGCGACGGCGAGGTCGTATCCGAGGTCGCCGATCGCCTCGCCGTCGTCGCGGGCCTGCGCGCGCTCGAGCGCCTGCCGGTAGAGCTGGGCCGCCTGGTCGTGGCGTCCCTGCGCGAAGGCGAAGGCCGCCGCGCGGCGCGCCGAGGCGAGCTCGGCATCGACGGGCTCCGCGGGCGCCACGGCGCGCCTGCCGCCGCCGCAGGCCGCGAGCGCAATGGCCCCCGCGGCGAGCAGCAGCAGCGGCATCGCCGCGCGCCTCATGGCCGCACCTGTCCGGCGGGCTGACGGCGCGCCGCCGCTGGCGCCTGCTCCGCGCCCTCGCCGCC
>VGDA01000524.1 GCA_016869915.1 Alphaproteobacteria bacterium | reverse complement strand
GACGATGGCCGCGCGCTCATGCGGGCCCCAGGGCGGGAAGTTCGCCCAGATCTCGCCGAGCCCGCGCGCACCGGCCGACGTCTCCACCACGGCGACGAGGTTCGGCCGCGCCGACAGCGCGCCGAACGGGCCGCGGATGGGCCGCGCCAGCGGCAGGCGCAGCAGCAGGCAGCGCACGGAAAGGATCCGCGCGTCGCTCACGGGCGCTGCTCCTCGCTCGTCGTCGTCCCGGCCATTCCCGTCCCCTCGAGGTAAGGCGTCGAGATTCGCGAAGCGGGCACCGCGCGGTCAACTCCCGTGCATCGAGCCCGTCGCCGCGCTATCTGGGGACGCCCATGAGAGCCGCAGCCCTCCTCCTGCTCCTAGCCGCGTTCCTGGCCGCGACGCCCCAGGCGGCGGCGCAGGCCGTGCCCGGCGTGCACAGCGAGGAGATGGAGCGCGCCATCGCGAGGGCCCGGCGGACCCTGCCGGCCTTCTGGGAGCGCGTGCGCGCCAACGAGCCCTCCGAGACGGGCTACGCGGTGAAGATCGTCGCCAGCGACCAGCACGGCGCCGAGCATCTCTGGATGTCGCGCCCGCGCATGCGCGGCGGCAGGCTGGTCGGGACGATCGACACGCAGCCGCGCATCGTGCGCTCGCTCAGGCAGGGGCAGGAACTGCCCATCAACCAGGACGCCATCATCGACTGGATGTATTTCCGCAACGGCCGCATTGTCGGCAACGAGACCGGCCGCGCCATGATCCGCCACCTCCCGCGGGAAGAGGCGGAGAAGATGCTGAAGCTCTACGAGTGAGGGGGCGCGGGCGCGGACCCTCGGCCCGCGCCCCTGCCCCTGCCTCAGCGCCCCCAGCGCAGCGCGACGGGATCGACCTCGCGCGCCAGCTCGATCAGGCCCGCGCGCGTCGCGGGATGCAGGCGCTCGAGCGGATGGCGCACCGCCTCGGAGCGGATGACGCCGCCCTCGGCCATCACGGCCTTGGTCGCGCGCAGGCCGCACTGGCGGTTCTCGTAGTTGATCAGCGGCAGGATGCGCGCATAGGCGGCGGCGGCCTCGGCGCGACGGCCGGCGCGGAAGGCGTCGAAGACCGGCCGGATGAGGTCCGGGATCATCGCGCTCGGCATCGTGCCGTTGGCGCCGGCGTCGAGGTCCGCCATGAGCGTGATCGACTCCTCGCCGTCCCACGGCCCCACGACGAGTTCCGGCCCGCCCGCCTCGACCAGCGCGCGCAGCTTGGCCGCGGCCTGCGGCACCTCGATCTTGAACCAGCGCGCCAGCGGCACCTCGCGCGCGAGGCGCAGCAGGAACGGGACGGACATCGCGACGCCGCTCAGCGGCGCGTCCTGGACGACGATGGGCAGTCCCGAGGCGTCGGCGACGCGCGCGAAGTGCTCGAGCATCCCCTTCTCGTCGGCGCGCAGCCCGGTGCCGTGGTAGGGCGGCATGAGCATCAGCATCCGCGCGCCCACCTCGGCGGCGCGCCGCGCGCGCGCGGCGGCGAGCCGGGTGCTGAAGTGGCTGCAGGTGGCGATCACCGGGACGCGGCCCGCGACATGCTCGACGCACAGGCGCAGCAGCGCGTCGCGCTCGTCGTCGGAGAGCAGGAACTGCTCGGAGTAGTTGGCGAGGATGCAGATGCCGTCGACCTTCTGGTCGATCATGCAGTCGAGCACGCGCCGCATGCCCTCCATGTCGACCCCGCCGTCGTCGTGGAACGGGGTCGGCGCGATGGGGAAGACGCCGGTGGGGCTGGTCGCGTCGCTCATCTTTCCTGTCTCCTCGTGAAGGCCGCGCGCATCCCGCGCGCGGCGGCGCGGAGCATAGCGCGGCCGGCGCGCGGCGCCATCGCGGCGGCGGAGAATCGACCTTGCCCGGCGCGGCATGGCGGGAAAGAGTCGCGACCGCGCGCCGCATCGGCGCCGTAGCCGGAAGGGACGTGCCGTGACCGCTGAACGCTTCGACGCCATCGTGCTGGGGGCCGGCATGCCGGGATCCGCCAGCGCCGCCCAGCTCTCGCTGCGCGGCCTGCGCGTCGCCCTCGTCGACCGGCGCGCGCCGGGCGACGAGACCTCCTTCGGCAACGCCGGCTACATCGACACCGCAGCCTTCCTCCCGACGACCATGCCACGCGACCTGCCGACGCTCCTCGCGCGGCTGCGCGGGGACACGCCGCACGTGCACGTCCAGTTCACGATGCTGCCCTTCCTGATGGGCTGGTTCCTGCGCTACTGGCGCGAGTCCTCGCCCGAGCGGATCCTCGCCGCCGCCGCGCGCCTCGCGCCGCTCGCCTCGCACGCGACGCAGGCGCATCTCGACCTCGCCGCGGAAGCCGGCGTGCCGCACCTCATCGGCGCCAACGGGCTGCTGCGCTGCTACCGCACGCGCGCGGGCTTCGACGGCGCCGCCGGGGATCGCGACCTCCTGCGCCGCTACGGGATCGTGGTCGACGAACTCGACGGCGCGGCGATCGCCGGGCTCGAGCCCGCGCTGCGCCCCGTGCTGCGCCACGCGACCTTCATGCCCAACACGCGCCATACCTACGACCCGGG
>VGDA01000523.1 GCA_016869915.1 Alphaproteobacteria bacterium | reverse complement strand
CTCTCCGCGGCCTGCGAGGGCGAGAACTACATCGAGACGGTCTGGGGCCGCGGCTACGTGCTGCGCGAACCTGCCCCGGCCAAGGGCCGCGGCGACAAGGAGGCCGCGGCCTGAGCCCTCCCGGGGCGGCAGCGACGCGCGAGGGGGCGGCGGCCGGGACGGTCGCCGCCCCCTTCGCGTTCCGGGTCCCGCGGGTCAGGGGCGCAGCGACGGCGCGACGGCCCCGGGCCCGCGCGGCGCGTGCACGAAGACGCCCTTCTCGCCCGCGACCGGCGCGAAGAGGCCGGCTCGGGCGACCTCCCCCTCCCCGAGATAGAGGAAGCCGTCGGCGGTGAGGATCTGCGCGATGCGCGCGGAGATCGCGTCGCGCGTCGCGGCCTCGAGCTGCGCGAGCGCGTAGCGGCAGAACACGGCGTCGAAGACGCCGAGAGGCCGCGGGTCGTGCATGAGGTTGAAGGCGCCGAAGCGGATCGCCGCGCGCAGTTCGGGCGATGCCTGCCAGCGATCCCCCTGGCGCTGGAAGTGGCGCACCATGAGGCGGGCGGGCAGGCCACGCTGGATCTCGAAATGCGTGTAGATGCCCTCGCGCGAGCGTCGCAGGACCTCCTCGCCGATGTCGGTCGCGACGATCTCGACCGACCAGCCCTCGAGCGCCGCGCCGGCCTCGTGAAGCAGCATCGCGACCGAGTAGGCCTGTTGGCCGCCCCCCGCGGCGGCGTCCCAGATGCGCAGCCTGCGCGCCCCGGCCCGCGCGCGCAGCAGCGCCGGCAGGGCGACGCGCGCGAAATGGGCGTAGGGCCGGACGTCGCGGAAGAAGGCGCTCTCGTTCGCCGCCATCGCGCCGCAGATCTCGCGCGCCACGTCCTCCGGCAGGCGCCGCGGCAGCATCGCGCCGAGGGTGTCCATGCCGGCGATGCCGTGCCGGCGCAGAACCGGGCCAATGCGGCTCTCGACGAGATAGGCCTTGTCGTGGCCGAGCGAGAGGCCCAGTCGCGCGTAGAGCCAGTCGGACAGTGCGGTGTAGGTGGCCGGGGTCACCGGAAGATACCGAGCTGGGCAAGCTTGCCGTGGAGGATGTCGGCGTCGAACGGCTTCATCACGTATTCGTTCGCCCCGGCCGCGAGCGCGGCGGAGATCCGCGCGGCGTCGCTGTCGGAGGAGCAGACGATGACCGGCACCGCCGCCCCCGCCGGCGCGGCGCGCAGCTCCGCGAGGAAGGTCCCGCCGTCCATGACGGGCATGTTCCAGTCCAGCACGACGAGGTCGGGCATAGCGTCGCGGCAGGCGGAGAGCGCCGAATGGCCGTCTGCGGCGTCCACCACCGCGAGGCCCATCGCCTCGAGGATCCGGCGCACGACCATCCGGATCACGCGCGAATCATCGACCACGAGGCAGGTCCGCGGCCTCGGCGCGATCGCCGCGCGATCCGGCCGGGGCGCGTCGACCGCCGCCACGGGCGCGCGCGACGGCCTCTCCTCGATCCGTGCGGGCTTCTTCATGCGGCGAGGCGGCGTCCGGGATGCCGGGTGACGAGGCTCCGCTAGATAGGCCGCGAGGGTTAAGGAACAATTCGCCGTCCCGGCCGGCGCGCCGCGATCAGTACTGCCGGGGAAGGCGCAGGGCGAGGACGACCATGTCCTGGGCCTGCGAAACGTCGACGCCGCCATTCGCGTCGCCCACGAGCGCGCCAACGATCCAGGACGGTACGCCGCGCGGCGTCGGCGCGCCGACCGTGCCGGCGAGTGCCGCGCGGTGGTCATCGGCGAGTCGCGCCTGCGTGCCCGCGGCGTGGATCCGGATCGACAGCCCGGCGTCGACGGGCGAGGCGTCGACCGACACGCGACCTCCCCGCGGCAGGCAGTCCGCAGCAACGAGCACGAGGTTCAGGATGGCCTTGGCGGCGCGGCGCCCGGTCGCGGCCTCCGCCGCCGAGCCGGGCTCCGGCCAGTCGAGCTCGACCTTGCCTTCCTCGAGGAAGGACGCGGCGAGGCTGCGCGCGCCATCGAGCGGTCGCACCGCGGAGAGGGCGCTGCCCGTGCCGAACGCCGTGCGGAAGTACTGGAGGCGACGGCTCGCCGTGCGGGCCGAGGACGAGATCAGCGCGAGGATCTCGGGATCCGGGGACTGGCCGCCCTCGGACAGGAGTTCCACGCCGTTCGAGACCGCGCCGACCGCTCCGACGAGGTCGTGGCAGATACGCGCGGCGAAGGCCTCCAGGACCTCGAGTCGCCTCGGATCATCCACCTTGCCCGCTCCCCGGTCATCGGACCCGCGTGCAGAATGCGTCGCGGGGGCCCGGGCTTTCAAGCGGGCTGGCTGCCCGCGGCCGCGCCGCGCAGCAGCACCTCCGCCGACGCGAGGTCCTCCGGGCGGTTGACGTTGAAGAAGGGATCGAAGCAGTCCGCGAGGGGGAAGTCGACCTCGACGCAGCCATGCCGCGAGGTCCATGCATCGACCTTGCGCATGCCCTCCTCCAGCATCGCGCGCTCGAGGTCGTCGGCCAGCGCCACCGGCCACAGGCCGAATACCGGATGCGCCTGCCCGGCGGAGGCCGC
>VGDA01000522.1 GCA_016869915.1 Alphaproteobacteria bacterium | reverse complement strand
CGGCATGCGCATGTTCGTCGCCGCGCTCGGCACCGAGACCAACACCTTCGCCCCGCTTCCCGTCGACCGCGAGGCCTTCGAGCGCGCCTTCTACGCGCGGCCGGGCGAGCATCCGCCGACGCCGACCCTGGTCACCGCCCCGATCGTCGCCGCGCGCGCGCGCGCCGCGCGCGACGGCTTCGAGCTCGTCGAGGGCACGGCCGCCTGGGCCGAGCCCGCGGGGCTGGTGGCGCGCGGCGCCTACGAGTCCCTGCGCGACGAGGTCCTCGGCCAGTTGCGCGCCGCCATGCCGGTCGACATCGCGCTCTTCGGCATGCATGGCGCGATGGTCGCGGACGGCTACGAGGACTGCGAGGGCGACCTGCTTTCCCGCGCGCGCGAGATCGTGGGCCCGAAGGCGATCCTCGGCTGCGAGCACGACCTGCATTGCCACCTGACGCCGCGGCGCGTCGCGGCCTGCGACCTCGTCGTGCTGTTCAAGGAATTCCCGCACACGGACTTCCTCGCCCGCGCCGAGGACCTCATCGACCTCGCGTTGCGCGCCGCGCGCGGCGAGATCAGGCCGCGCATGGCCCTGTTCGACTGCCGTCGGATCGGCGGCGGCTACATGACGAGCCACCCGGCCGGCCGCGCCTTCGTCGATCGCGTCGCGGCCCTCGAGGGCAGGGACGGGATCCTGTCGGTCTCGATCGGCCATGGCTTCCACGCCGCCGACGTGCCGGAGGTCGGCAGCAAGGTGCTGGTGATCGCCGACGGCGACGGGGCGAAGGCAGCGGCGCTCGCCGAGCGCCTCGGGCGCGAGTTCATCGCCATGGGCCGCGCCGGCATCCCGCCGCACGTGAAGCCGGAGGACGTCGTCGCCACGGCGAATTCCCATCCCGGCATGCCCGTGGTCTTCGCCGATCGCTGGGACAATCCCGGCGGCGGCGTGCCGGGCGACGGCGCGATCATGATCGAGACGCTGCTGCGCCATCCCGAGGTTCCCTCGGTGATCGGCGCGCTCTGGGACCCGGTCGCGGTCGAGTTCTGCCGCTCGGCGGGCGCGGGCGGGAACCTGTGGCTGCGCATCGGGGGCAAGTCGACGCCGGTCTCCGGCCGGCCGGTCGACGCGCATGTCGTGGTGCGCGCGGTCGTCCCCGACCTCGTCATCCCCTTCGAGCAGAGCCTGGTCTCGATGGGGGCGGCGGCCGCGGTGTCGATCGGCGACCTCGACGTCGTGCTCGCCAGCAAGCGCACCCAGACCTTCAGCCCCGAGGCCTTCACCGGGCTCGGCATCGACCTCGCGCGCAAGAAGGTCGTGGTCGTGAAGTCCTCGAACCATTTCCACGCGGCGTTCAGGCCGATCGCCGCGGCGATCCACCACCTCGACACGGGCGGGCCGTTCCCGCCCGATCCCACGCGCGTGACCTACCGGCGCGTGCGCCGGCCGGTGGTGCCGCTGGATCCCGAGGACAAGGCCCCCGGCGCGCTTCAGGAATACTCGATGCGCGGGTCGATGTAGGCGTAGAGCACGTCCACGAGCACGTTCATCAGCACGTAGATGACGAGCACGAACAGGATGCAGCCCTGGATCAGCGGGTAGTCGCGCGACCCGATCGCCTGGATCAGCAGCCGCCCGAGGCCCGGGTAGGTGAACACCGCCTCGGTGACGACCGTGCCGCCGATGAAGGTCGCGAGCATCAGCCCGACGACGGTGACGAAGGGCAGCAGCGCGTTGCGCATCACGTGGCGGCCGACCACGTCGCGCTCGCGCAGGCCCTTGGCGCGCGCCGTGCGCACGTAGTCGGCCTTGAGCTCGCCGAGCAGCGAGGCGCGCAGGAAGCGCGCGAAGATCCCCGAGACGTAGGTGCCGAGCGTCAGCGCCGGCATCAGCGTGTTGCGGAAGGCCTGCCAGGGCGACTCGAGGAAGGGCACGTAGGCCGAGGCCGAGGGCAGCCAGCGCAGCTCGACCGAGAAGAGCAGGATCAGCAGGATCCCGAGCCAGAAGGTCGGCACGCCGAGCGCCAGCGCGCTCCAGCCGCTGAGCGCGCGGTCGAGCCAGGAGCCCGGCCATATGGCGCTCGCGATCGCCACGGGGATCCCGAGCACGAGCCCGACCACCGTCGCGCAGAGGCCGAGCTGCAGCGTCGCCGGCACGCGCTGCATGATGAGGTGGAGCACCGGGTCGCGCGTGTGCAGCGAGCGGCCGAGGTCGCCCGAAAGCGCGGAGACCAGCCAGGACCAGTACTGGACAAGCACCGGCTGGTCGAGGCCGAGGCGCGCGGTGAGCTCGCGCACCTGCTCGGGCGTCGCGTTCTCGCCGAGGATGCTGGCCACGGGACCGCCCGGCACGGCGTAGATCATCGCCCAGATGCCGAGCGAGGCGACGAGCAGGACGGGCAGCAGCTGCAGCAGCCTGCGGACGACATATCCGGTCACGTGCGTCCCTCCTCGCGTCCCGGCGTTACCGCGACCTCGCGCCTGTCCTCGAGGACGGCGGCCAGCGTGCGGCCGAGCGTGTCGAGCGACAGGATGGTGAGCGTGAGCGCGATGCCCGGCAGCACGGCGTAGGTCGGCGC
>VGDA01000521.1 GCA_016869915.1 Alphaproteobacteria bacterium | reverse complement strand
GGCTGGCGGTGGATTGCGCCGGGGGAATGGCGGGGCCGTCCTTGCGATCGTTCATTGCCGGGACTTAGGCGCGGGGGCCCCGGCGAGGCAAGCCCCGATGCGAGCCCGTGAAGAGAAGCCCTCCCCTCCAGGGTCGGAGGCTCCTCCCCTGGCCGCGCATCGCGCGGCTGGGGGAGGTGGCGCGCGCCGAAAGGCGCGCGACGGAGGGGGCATGCGCCCGCCCGCGCGGCGAGCGCCCGCTCGCGCGACATGGCTGGCGACACGCCGCCACGGCCAGTGCGCGTCACCCGGCCTCCAGCACCATTGCCCTCCCCGTCGCCGCGCTGCCGCGCGGCGCCACCCCTCCCATCCGCGCGAAGCGCGGACGGGAGGGGAGCCTGGTCCTTCCACCAGCGAGTCGCGCGGACGGGAGGGGAGCAGGGATGGACTGGCTCCTCCCCCGGCCGCGCGGCAGCGCGGGTGGGGGAGGTGGCGCGCGCCGTCAGGCGCGCGACGGAGGGGGCATGCGTTGCCCTTCGGCCAGGGATCGCCCGCGCGCGCTGGGCTTGATTCGCCGGCGCGACCCGGCCACATGCTTCGCGCGGCGCGCGACGCGCGCTCCCGGAGACAGGCAAGCCATGAACTACGCACGCACCGCCCTCCTGATGGCCGCGATGACCGGCCTCTTCCTCGCGCTCGGCTGGGTGCTGGGCGGGCAGCAGGGCATGACGATCGCGCTCGTGGTCGCGCTCGGCATGAACTTCTTCTCCTACTGGTTCTCCGACCGGATGGTGCTGCGCATGTACGGCGCGCGCGAGGTCGGGCCGCAGGAGGCCCCGCGCCTGCACGCCATGGTCGCCGCGCTCGCCGCGCGCGCGTCCATGCCGATGCCGCGCGTCTACGTGATCGAGACCGACCAGCCCAACGCCTTCGCCACCGGGCGCAACCCCGAGAACGCCGCGGTCGCCGCCACCACGGGCCTCCTGCGCATGCTCGACGAGCGCGAGGTCGCGGCGGTGATGGCGCACGAGCTCGCGCATGTGCGCAACCGCGACTCGCTGATCATGACGATCACCGCGACGCTGGCCGGCGCCATCGGCATGATCGCCAATTTCGGCATGATGTTCGGCGCCGGCGCGCGCGACAGCAACGGCCGGCCCAATCCCCTCGGCGCCATCCTCGGCATCGCCGCGGCGATCCTGGCGCCGCTGGTCGCGGGCCTGGTGCAGATGGCGATCAGCCGCGGGCGCGAATACGAGGCCGACCGGGTCGGCGCGGAGATCTGCGGCGACCCCGCGGCGCTCGCCTCGGCGCTCGACAAGATCAGCCGCGGCGCGCAGGCCATCCACAACGACCAGGCCGAGGCCAATCCCGCGAGCGCGCATCTCTTCATCGTCAACCCGCTCGCCGGCGGCGCGCGCGACAGCCTGTTCTCCACCCATCCCGCGGCGCAGAACCGCATCGCGCGGCTGATGGAGATGGCGCGCCGGTTCGGCGGCGGCATGCAGGCCCCGCCGCCGCGCCCGCAGGCCGCGGCGCCCGCCGCGCGCCCCGGCTCGGTCCCCCGCTCCGGCCCATGGGGCGGCGGCGGCGGGCGTCGCCGCGGGCCCTGGGGTTGAGCCGCCCGGCCGGCGGGGAACGCGTCGCCACCGACATCGCCGCGCCGCCGGGCCTCGCCGCGCGGCAGGCGGCGCACGAGCTGGTCGGCGCGGTGCTGCGCCGTCGCCAGCCGCTCGACGGCGCCTTCGATACGAGCGAGCGCGTCGCCGCGCTCGCGCCGCGCGACCGCGCGCTCGCGCGCATGGTCGCAGCGACCACGCTCCGGCGCCTCGGCCAGGTCGATGCCGTGCTGGCCCGCGCGCTCGAGCGGCCGCTGCCGCCGCGCGCCGCCCCGGCGCTCGACGCGCTGCGCATCGGCGCGGCGCAGCTCCTCTTCCTCGGCAGCCCCGCCCATGCCGCGGTCGGCACCGCGGTCGCGCTGCTCGGCGGGCGGCTCGCCGTCTATCGCGGCGTCGTCAACGCGGTGCTGCGGCGCCTGGCGCGCGAGGGCGCGGCGGCGCTCTCCGGCACCTCGGCGCTCGACAACCTGCCGGCCTGGCTGCGCGAGAGCTGGATCGCCGCGCATGGCGCGGAGGAGACCGCCGCGATCGCCGAGGCCATCGCCGCCGACCCGCCCCTCGACATCGTCGTGAAGTCCGGCGATCCCGCCGCCTGGGCTGCCGCGCTCGACGCCGAGCTGCTGCCCACCGGCACGCTGCGCCGGCGCGCGGGCGGCGTGCCCGCGGAGCTGCCCGGCTTCGCCGAGGGCGCGTGGTGGGTGCAGGACGCGGCGGCGACGCTGCCCGCGCGGCTGCTCGGCGACGTCGCGGGGCGCGAGGCGATCGACCTCTGCGCGGCGCCCGGCGGCAAGACCGCGCAGCTCGCGGCGGCGGGCGCGCTCGTGACCGCGGTGGAGCGCAGCGAGGGGCGGCTGCGCCGGCTGCGGCGCAACCTCGCGCGGCTGGGGCTGGAGGCGAATTGCGTGGCGGCCGATGCCATCGACTGGCGCCCGGCGCGGCCGGCACCGCTGGTGCTACTCGACGCCCCCTGCAGCGC
>VGDA01000520.1 GCA_016869915.1 Alphaproteobacteria bacterium | reverse complement strand
GCGCTCACCCGTCCTCGCCGGCATCGCCGCGCTGGCGCTTGACCAGGCTGCGGCGACGCTTGGAGTCGAGGCGGCGCCTGCGG
Organism: Alphaproteobacteria bacterium; assembly: GCA_016869915.1. GTDB lineage: Bacteria > Pseudomonadota > Alphaproteobacteria > CACIAM-22H2 > CACIAM-22H2 > CAIOSQ01. The sequence goes on along the minus strand of VGDA01000520.1, from coordinate 2,499 downwards.
CTGCCCGCCGTGGCGCGGGTCGGCACGCGCTTGCGCGGCGCGACCGCGGCGGCGCGCAGCAGTTCGAGCACGCGGCCAAGCGCGTCCTCGCGGTTGGCGAGCTGGCTGCGCTGCGATTGCGCCTTCATCACGAGGACGCCCTCGGCGGTGACGCGCCGGCCGGCGAGCGCGACGAGCCGCGCGCGCATCGCCGCGTCCATGCCCGAGACATGGGCGAGGTCGAGGCGCAGCGACACGGCGCTGGAGACCTTGTTGACGTTCTGGCCGCCCGGGCCGGAGGCGCGGATGCCCTCGAGCTCGAGGACCTCGTCGTCGAGCGTCACCCCGGGAGCGATGCGATGGACGGCCATGCCTGCAATCTAGGATGGCCGGCAGGGGACGCTCCAGAGCGGAGATCCCGGGGGATTCCCGCCCTGGAGGGGACCTGCCCTGCGCGATCAGTCGATCGCGAGGACGCCGCGGCGGTTCTGGGCCCAGCTCTGCTCGTTCGAGCCGACGACCACCGGCCTTTCCTTGCCGAAGCTCAGCGTCTGGACGCGGGCGACGGGGATGCCGAGGCTCGTGAGGTAGCTGCGCACCGCGTTGGCGCGGCGCTCGCCGAGGGCGAGGTTGTACTCGCGCGTGCCGCGCTCGTCGCAATGGCCCTCGATCACGACGCGCGTGCCGCCGGCCTGGTTCAGGACGCGGGCCCATTTCTCGACCGTCGCGCGCGCGTCGGGGGACAGGTCGGAGGAATCGTAGCCGAAGAGGATGCGGTCGGAGACGCCTTCGCGGGCCAGCGCCTCGCGCAGCTGGTCGGCCGTCAGCGAGCGGCCGAGCGCGCTGCGGTCGATGCCGCTGCCGCCCGCGCCGCTGCCCGAGCCCTCGACGCCGCTGCCCGAGCCATCGGTCGTGCTGCACGCGCCCAGCGCCGTCGCGGCGAGCATGGCGGCGATCGCCAGCGCGCCGAAGCCACGGCGGGGGAGCGCGGCGCGCGAGGCCGCCGGCTCGGATTCGGACTGGCCACGCGCGGCGCGCACGGCATGAGGCTTGTTGGCCGAGGAGAGCATGAGAGCGGAGGCCCCTTTCTTCCGGGCATCGTTGCCCGGGCGCGGATCGGTATAAACCAGTTGGGGCCGAATTGCGGCGATATTTCACCATCACGGAGGGAGCCATCGCGCCGCGCCGGGCGCATGCGCGTCGCCTCCCCCGGACGGGGCCGCGACCGCGCGCCGGAGCATCATCTGGACGATGCGCTCCTGCCCGCCCTCGATCCCCGTGCGGTGCGATCGCGGCACGTGGCCAGGGACGATCTCGAAGCCCCAGCGGCGATAGCGCCCGACATTCCCGAGCCTGGCATAGAGGAAGACGCGCCCGAAGCCGGCGGGCCAGAGCGAGATCGCGTGGGCGACGATCGCCCGGCCGACCCCGTTCGAGCGCCATTCCGGCAGGACATAGATCCCGCGCAGCCGCAGCGCCTCGTCCGAGATGTTGTAGATCGACGTCCAGGCGATGCGCACGCCATCGAGCTCCGCCGCCAGCGGGACGTGGCGCACGCGGGCATGGATCTCGCGCCCGCAATACTGCAGTTGGCCATAGCCGTTGACGAGCGGCGCGACGAGGTGGACCGCGCCCTCCATGTGCCAGAGCGGCGCGATTTCCTGCCGCCAGAGCGCGAAGTCGATGCGCTGGAAGCGCAGCCGATCGCGGGCGGCGCCGGGGCCGGCGCTCGCCGCGGCCTCGTGTCCAGTGTTCATGGCGACGCCTCCTTGCCCCCGGCCGCGCCGGGCTCCGCGCCGTCCGCCATCGCCGCCGCGGTCGTGCCCACGCGACCGTAGAGCCGCGCGTCCTCGTCGAGGCCGGGCGGCACCTCCAGCCCGAGCGGCGGCAACAGCCGGTGGAGCGGCGTGAAATGCTGGGTAGAGCAGCCCGGCCGGGCGCGCCGCATGCGCAGCGACAGGCGCCGCATCCGCGCGCGGAAGGCCGGGTCCGGCCAGGCCGCGCGCGGATCGGCGTGGCGCAGCCCCGGGAAGGCGCGCCGCCACATGGCGCCGCGCGCCGCATGGTTGGTCCATGCGCGAAGCGCCGCCGCGCCGCCGGCCACCGAATCCGCCATCCAGGCCCGGCTCGCGGGCGAGTCGAGCTGGGCCGCGACCAGCTCGGGCGTCCAGCGCAGCAGTTGCGCCTCGCCAGGCCGCCGCTCCGCGCGCAGCCAGCGGTCGAGCGCGGTGAAGGCCTCGTTGTCGACGAGGGCGAGGCTGGCCGGCGCGGCGACGATGCCGAGCCGCTCGTCGATGCCGTGGTTGAGGAGCCTGACCTCGCCATGGTCCGCGAGCACCGGCCACTCGGCGTGCGAGGCGGCGAAGGCCGAGAGCGCCGCCCAGGCGTTGCCGCAGCCGGCCGCGCGCGCGAAGCCCAGCGCGAAGGACTCGAAGGCGTCGAACGAGGCCTCGACGCGCCGCGCCGGAAGTCCGGTCATCGGCGTGGGCAGGCCCTTGCCGTCGATCGCCAGCGAGAGCA
>VGDA01000519.1 GCA_016869915.1 Alphaproteobacteria bacterium | reverse complement strand
GAGCGCCGCGGCGTGGTCGACCGGCCCGCAGGATCCCTGCCGGGCGTCAGCGGGCGCGGCGGCGAGGGCGGTCGCGAGGAGGGCGGCGGCGAGGGCGGTTGCGCGCATGGGGCTGCTCGGCTGATGTTGCTGGGAAGGCGCGACTATAGCGGGCGCGCATCGGCGAGGCAGGAGCGAACACGGTGGACGACAGGCTGCGCGGCAACCGACCCCGTCGGCGGGCGGGACGGCATTTCCTCCAGATCCCCGGGCCGACCAACGTCCCCGACCGCGTCCTGCGCGCGATGGACATGCCGACGATCGACCATCGCGGCCCGGAGTTCCAGGCGCTCGGCCGCGAGGTGCTGGAGGGCGTGCGCGCCATCTTCCGCACCGCCGGCCCGGTCGTGGCCTATCCGGCCTCCGGCACCGGGGCCTGGGAGGCGGCGCTGGTCAACGCGCTGTCGCCGGGCGACCGCGTCCTGATGTTCGAGACCGGGCATTTCGCGACGCTCTGGCGCGAGCTGGCGACGCGACTGCGCCTCGAGGTGGAGTTCGTGCCCGGCGACTGGCGCTCCGGCGTCCCGGCCGCGGCGCTGGAGGAGAGGCTGCGCGCGGACAGGGACGGCGCGATCCGCGCGGTCTGCGTCGTCCACAACGAGACCTCTACCGGCGTGGCGACGGACATCGCCGCGCTGCGCCGGGCGATCGACGCCGCCGGCCATGGCGCGCTCTTCATGGTCGACACGATCTCCTCGCTGGGCTCCCTCGACTATCGCCACGACGAATGGGGCGTCGACGTCACGGTCGCGGGATCGCAGAAGGGCCTGATGCTGCCGCCGGGGCTTTCCTTCAATGCGATCAGCGGGAAAGCACTCGATGCTCACGCGAAGTCTCGCTCGGTCCGGTCCTACTGGGACTGGAGCGCGATGCTGGGGCCGAACGCATCCGGCTTCTTTCCCTACACGCCCGCGACCAATCTCCTCTATGGCTTGCGCGAGGCCGTTCACATGCTGCTCGAGGAAGGCCTCGACGCCGTCTTCGCCCGCCATGCGCGCCATGCCGCGGCGACGCGCGCCGCCGTCGAGGCCTGGGGGCTGGAGATCCTGGCGCGCGACCCGGCCGAGCGGTCCAACTCGCTGACCGCTGTCCTCATGCCGGAGGGCCACGACGCCGACCGGTTCCGCGAGGTCGTGCTTGAGGGCTGGGACATGTCGCTGGGCCAGGGCCTCGGGCGGCTGAAGGGGCGGGTCTTCCGCATCGGCCACCTGGGCGACTTCAACGACCTGATGCTGGCCGGGACGCTGGCGGGGGTCGAGATGGGCCTGGCGCGGGCCGGCGTCCCGCATCGCCCCGGCGGCATCCAGGCGGCGCTCGCGCGGCTGGCGCGCGACGGCTGACGGGAGGCGCCCGATGATCGTGAAGGGGGGCCGCGCCTATTACGGCCAGGCGATCGGGATCGCGCTCTTCGACGGGCGGCGCTACCCGATGGTGGCCGGCGATGTCGGCAACGCGAGCACCTATGCCTACCCGGTCCGGCTGAAGGTCGTGCCCGGCCTGCTGGCCTGCCCGCCGCCGCCCGCCGAATGGGGCGCGGTCGAGCCGCGCGAGGTCGGGCTCCTGAGGCAGGCCGTGCGCGAGCTCGCCGCCGAGGGCGTGCGCGCGATCGTCACCTGCTGCGGCTTCTTCGCCGCGGTGCAGGACGTGCTGGCCCGCGAGGCGGGCGGCGTCCCGGTCTTCACCTCGCCGCTCGTGCTCCTGCCGCTGCTCGACCGGATGTTCGGGCCGGGGCGCAAGATCGGCGTGCTCACGGCCTCGAAGTCGATGCTGGGCGATAGCTACCTGCGCGCCGCGGGCGTCGGGCCCGGCCACCAGGTCGTCGTCGAGGGGCTCGAGGATTCGACCGAGTTCTACGCCACGCACATGGGCGGCACGCGCGAGACCATGGATGTCGGGCTGCTGCGCCGCGAGGTCGTGGCGATCGCGACGCGCTTCGCGGCCGCGCATCCCGACATGGCGGCCATGGTGCTTGAATGCACGACGCTGCCGACCTTCTCGGCCGACATCCAGGAGGCGACCGGCCTGCCCGTCGTCGACTACGTGGGCTTCATGGACTTCATCCACCGCACGGTGGTCGCGCGGCGCTTCGAGGGCTTCGCCTGACGCGGCGGGCCGCGCTCAGTTGAGGCGCGGGCGCTCGCGCTCGCGCATCCGCTCGACCATCTCGCCGAGCCCGCGCAGGTGCGGGTTGACGGCGAGCGCGAGGTCGAAGGCGGCGATCGCCTCGCGCGCACGGCCATGGCGCGCGAGGATCTGGCCGAGCCCGGCCAGCGCCCCGAAATGCCGCGGCTCCAGCTCGACCACCCGCAGGATGTCGGCTACCGCGTCCTCGTCGCGATCCTCGGAGAAGGCGAGGATCGCGCGCTTGTTCCAGGCCTCCGCCCAGTCGGGCGCGTCGGCGACCAGCTGGTCGAGCATCGTTCGCGCGTCGTCGCGCCGCCCCTCGAGCAGCGCGTTCGAGGCCGCCTCCATCGCCGCGTCGAGGCGCCGGTCGCGATGGTTGGTCCACAGCGCCCAGACCAGGGTCTGGAGATCGCGCGCCTCCT
>VGDA01000518.1 GCA_016869915.1 Alphaproteobacteria bacterium | reverse complement strand
GCGCGCGCGCTCGTCGCAGGGGACCCCCTCCAGCTCCTCCTCGCCCGGCGTCGCGCCCATGCGGAAGCTGCCGCGCGGCAGTACCGCCAGCTCGGGGCAATCGGGACAGTCGCGCAGCACCTGGCGCGCCGGCGCGGCGCCCGCGCCGACCGGCAGGCAGCTACCGAATTGCTCGCAGAGCAACCTGTCCTGCCCCTGCTCGAGCTCGCGCAGCGACTCCTTCGACCTGACGGCCCGCCGCGTCTTCTCCAGGCGCGCGGCGATTGCCTCATGCGTCACGTCCGGCATGCCGGTGCCCGTGCCCGCGGCGATCTCGCGCCCGGCCGGCGTGGCCGCGTGTTCGCAGCGGATCCGCGCGATCCTGCCGACGGCCTCTAGGATCATGCGCTCCCGTGCGCGCAACTCCGGGAGCTCGTCGACCTCCCGGGCCGTCGCGTCCCAGGCCGAGCGCGCCTCCCCGAGCAGCCGGTTCGCCTCAGCGACATCGCCCCGCTGCGCCATCGCAGGCTGGGCGCAGAGGAGCAGCGCGGCACCCGAGATCGCGCCGGTCCGGACGAGCAGGCGCCCGATCGCCGAGGCGCGCATCGCGGCGACGATGCGGCGGCAGCGCTTGCGCAGGCGATAGGCGGCATGGCGCAGGAATCCGGAATGCGCGGCCTCGAGGTCGGCCACGACCTCGGCGACCGGCGCGCGGCGCATGGCCGCCACCACCAGCTCGGGCCCGCTCGCCTCGACGCCGCGGCGTCGCGCCAGCGCCGCGATGCCGGCCTTGCGCAGCGCGGCGAGCGAGAGGGCAAGGCGCTCGCCCGGCTCGCTCACCGAGCGACCTCGCGCTGGAAGAAGCCCATCTCCCATATGCCGCGCTGCAGCGACTTGTAGCCTTCCTTGTTCGTCGCGCTGGTCATGTCGATCGCCTCGACCGCGTAGCGGCAGCGCTGGGCACCCTGATGCGCGAGCAGCGGCGCGACGGCGGCTCGGAATTCCTGCATCGACATCATCCTGTCGCGCGGAACGCCGACGAGCAGCCGCCATGCCGGATCCGAGGGCTGGGCCATGGGAAGGCGATCGCGCACCGTGACCCTGGCGCCGTCATGCATGGAGATGCGAAGCATGAACTCCGTATCGCCCGAGGCCGTCGGCCAGCAATACGGAAGCCCTGCTCCACCCTGGCCCCGACTCCGCGCAATTTCTCGACGCATCTGCTCGTTCTGGCCGCGCAGGATCTCGGATTGACGCAAGGCCGCGCGCTCGGCCTCGACCAGCTCGTCGAGGCGCCGCGCAAGCGTCGCGAGGACCTGCACATCCGTCGCGTCGGGGCCAAGTCCCAGCCGCTCGCGCGACTCCTTCAGCAATCCGGCAAGGCTTCCGGCATCCGCGCGCGATCTGGCCTCGAGGGCCGCGGCAAGCCTGTCGCGCTCGGTCCGCAACGCATCGCGCTGCGCGGCGAGGCTGCGATTGGCCTCGACCAGTTCGTCGAGACGCCGGACGAGCGCCGCGGCGTTGCCGGCCGCCTGCAGCGCGGCCTCGCGCTGGCGCTCGGCGCGCTCCGCGCGCTCGCGCAGGATGCGGGCATCCGCCTCGGTGAGCTCGACGCGATCGCGCAGGGCGCGGGCATCGGCCTCGGACTGCGCGCCCCGGCGCATGCTCGCCGCCGCCGCCGCGAGCATGAGCAGGAAGATCAGCAGGATCGCGATCTCCGCCATCGTCAGGCCGAGGACCATGCCGCGGCGATATTCGCGCTGGTCGGTGGAGCGCAGGCGCAGGGAAGGCAGCGGCGTCACGGGCCGAGCCTCCTGACCAGGCCATCCGCCACGTCGGCCATCGCGCCCTGCAGCGCGCGCAGCGTGCGCCGCGCGGCCTCGAGGTCGTCCTCCATCGACTCGCGCAGGCGCCTGAGCGCCTCCGCCTCGGCGACGCCATGGCCGACATGGGACTCGAAGGCCTGCTGCAGCGATGCCAGCGCCGGCGTCAGGTCGCGCACCTGGCCGTGTATCCGCTCCACGGCCACGCCGAGCGCTTCCGCGGAGGCCAGCGCCTGCTCGTAGGGAGCGGCATTCGCGATGCGTTCCTGGGCGGACGCGAGTTCGCGCACCAGCTTCGCCGCGGCCTCGTTGCGCTGGCCATCGGCCTCGGCAGCGCGGCCGAAGCCGTCGGCGATCGCGCCCACGCGCGCCTGCAGCGCGTCGAACTGGCGCACGAGCAGGTCCTGCGGGATCTCGGCAGCCGAGAGGCGGCGCGCGAGTTCCTCGATCCCCGCGACGAGCGTCGCGGTCTCCGCGCTGATGCTGCGCAGCGCATCGGCGTTCTCGCGGACGACGGCCTCCATCTCGTGCGCGAGCGTGTCGCGCATGCGCGCGCGGAAGGCCTCGGCATCGTCTACCGAGCCGCGCAGGCTGTCGCGCAGCCGCGCCGAGATCGCGGCGAAGTCGTTCCGCAGTTCGTCGTCGGCATCGTCCGCATCCCGCCGGATCTGCATCAGCGCGACGCGCGCGGCGATGCCCGCGATGGTGGAGAAGAGGGCGACGCCGAAATCGGAGACGATCTGCTCGATCTCGGTGACGTTGCCCCCGGTTGCCTTCTGGAACT
>VGDA01000517.1 GCA_016869915.1 Alphaproteobacteria bacterium | reverse complement strand
TCCGACTAAGAACCTGGGCGCGCTCGACGACGGCGGGATCGTCGCGACCGCCGATCCCGAGTTGCGCGCGCGGATCGCCGCGTTGCGCCAGTATGGCTGGCGTGAGCGCTATGTCAGCGCCGAGCCGGGCGTAAACAGCCGCCTCGATGAACTGCAGGCCGCGATCCTGCGCGTCAAGCTGCGCGACCTCGACGCCAACAACGCGCGCCGCGCCGCGATCGCCGCGCGCTATGACGCGGCGCTCGCGGCGGGCGCCGTCGCCACGGCGCCCTGGCGCGTTCCCGAGACCGGCCACGTGTTCCACCAGTATGTCATGCGAACCGCGCGTCGCGACGCGGTGCGGACCGAACTGGCTGGCCGGGGGATCGACACGGCGATCCACTATCCCGTGCCGATCCATCTGCAGCCCGCCTATGCCGGCCGGGTGACGCTCGGACCGTCCGGCTGCGCCGCCACCGCCGTCGTGGCGCACGAGATCCTGTCCCTGCCCATGTTCCCGGAATCGGGCCGCGACCAGGTCGACCGTATCTGCGGCGCGCTGGCCGGGCTCTGACCGCCCGTCACCGTGCCATTGGACGGACGGCGCCGCGCGCGGTTTAATGAGCGCTCGTACGCTGTCGCGGTCGTCGACCGCCAACGACATCATCCGCAGAGACAGGGAGACAGGGCATGAATCGCATGGAGAGTTTCGCCGCCGCGGCGGCCTTTGCGTTCGGAACGCTTGTGGTCGGCGCCGTTCCCGTTCCGGTTGCGGCGCAGACGATCAACGCCGTGATGCATTCGGATCTGCGCATCCTCGATCCGATCTGGACCACGGCCTACATCGTCCGCAACCACGGCTACATGATCTACGACACGCTGCTGGCGGTCGACGAGAAGCTGGAGGTGCGACCGCAGATGCTCGAGCGCCTGCCCGAGGCGAGCGCCGACAATCTGACCTACACCTTCACGCTGCGCGAAGGCCTGCTCTGGCACGACGGCGCGCCGGTCACCTCGGCCGACGCCGTCGCCTCGATCAAGCGCTGGTCGGCGCGCGATTCGATGGGCCAGAAGCTGTCCGGCTTCGTCAAGGAATGGCAGGAGGTCGACGCGCGGACCTTCAAGCTGGTGCTCAAGGAACCCTATGGCCTGGTCACCCAGTCGCTCGGCAAGCCGTCCTCGAACGTGCCCTTCATCATGCCCAAGCGGGTGGCCGACACCAACCCGATGGAGCAGATCTCGGATTTCACCGGGTCGGGGCCCTTCGTGTTCCGCCGCGACGAATGGAAGCCCGGCGACAAGACGGTCTACGTGAAGTTCGACCGCTACCGTCCCCGCGCCGAGCCCGCGAGCGGCCTTGCCGGCGGCAAGGTCGTCAAGGTCAACCGGGTCGAATGGCGCGCGATCCCGGACCACCAGACCGCGGTGAACGCCCTGATGGCGGGCGAGATCGACTACATCGAGGCGCCGCCCCACGACCTGCTGCCGGTGCTGCGCCGCGACCGCAACGTCGCCCTGGTCGACTGGAATCCGCTCGGCAACCAGTATGTCTTCCGTTTCAACGCGACGCAGCCGCCCTTCGACAATCCCAAGATCCGCCAGGCCGTCGCCGTCGCCTTCAACCAGGAGGATTTCCTCAAGGCGACGATCGGCGACGCGACCTACTACAAGGTCTGCAAGGCGCTGTTCATCTGCGGCACGCCGCTGGAGAGCCAGCGCGGCACCGAGGGCTATCTCGAGTCCAATTTCGAGCGCGCCCGCGCCCTGCTGCGCGAGGGCGGCTATGACGGCCGGCCGGTGGTGCTGATGCAGTCCACGGACCTGGTCGTGCTGACCAATCTTGCGCCGGTCGCCAAGGACCTGATGACGCGCGCGGGCTTCAACATCGACATGCAGTCGATGGACTGGCAGACGCTGGTCGCGCGGCGCGTCAAGCGCGACCCGCCCGCTGCCGGCGGCTGGAACGCGGCGATGACCTCCTGGGTCGCGGCCGACATCCTCAACCCGGTGATGACCGGGTTCCTCAACGCCAGCTGCGACACCGCCAACTGGGGCTGGCCCTGCGATCCGCAGATGGAGAAGCTGCGCGACGACTTCGCCCGCGAGACGGACCTGGCGCGCCAGAAGGCGATCGCCGAGCAGGTCCAGGTCCGGGCCTTCGAGATCATGACCCATATCCCGCTCGGCCAGTGGTACCAGCCGGCGGCGATCCGCAAGGGCGTGATCGAGGGGATCCCGACCGCTCCGGCGCCGGTGTTCTGGAACGTCGCCAAGAAGGGCAACTGACGCCGCCGCGCCGCGTCGCGCGCCACGCGGGCGCGCGACGCGGCCGGCCGATCATGGGCCGACCATGCTCGCCTTCGTCGCCCGCAGACTCCTGTCGACGATCCCGGTCCTGGCGATCGTCGCGGTGTTCGTGTTCCTGCTGCTGCGTCTGACGCCGGGCGATCCGGCGGCCGTGATCGCAGGCGAGAACGCCAATGCCGCGCAAATCGGCGAAATCCGGGCGAAGCTCGGCCTCGACCGCCCGCTGGCGACGCAGTTCTTCGTCTGGCTCGGGCACGTCCTGCAGGGGGATCTCGGCGAGTCGTTTTTCTACAAGAAGACGGTGGCCGAACTGAT
>VGDA01000516.1 GCA_016869915.1 Alphaproteobacteria bacterium | reverse complement strand
CGAATTCGCCGTCGGCGACATCCGCGCGACCGGGCTGCCCGACGCGAGCTTCGATGCGTATTTCTCGTGGGGCACGTTCGAGCATTTCCAGGAGGGCCTGGGCGGCTGCGTGCGCGAGGCGTTCCGGATCCTCAGGCCGGGCGGGATGCTCTTCGTCTCCGTGCCCTTCGACAACCTGCGCCACGGGCTGCGCGCGGTGCTGCTCGACCGCTACAGGCTGCCGCCGCTGTCGACGCCGCGCCGCTTCTACCAGTGGCGCCTGACGCGCGCGGAACTGGCGGACGCGCTCGCGTCCCAGGGCTTCGCGGTCGAGGACGTGCGCATCATCGGCAAGCGCCAGGGCCTGCAGCGCGCGCTGCAGCACAACCTGGGCCTCTCGCCCACCGGGCTGCCGGCCAAGGCGGCGGCGACGCTGCTCGCGCCTGTCGTCCCGGCGACGCTGGTCGGCCACATGATACTCGCCGCGGCGCGCAAGCCCGCGGCGGCGTGAGGCGCCTCAGCGCACCACGTTGACGTCGGTGATCGGGATGCGGCGGTCGGCGGCGCGCAGGATGATCGTGCTGCCCGCGACCTCGAAGGCGTCGATCTTCGCCGTGACGCCCGTCTTCGGCGCCATCTTCTGGCCGTTGGTGTCGTTGGCTGTGACGCTGAAGGAATAGGTGCCGTCGGGCACGCGGTTGCCGCCGTTGTTGCGCCCGTCCCAGGTGACCTGCTGGCTGCCGCTGCCGGTCTTGCCGACGAGCTTTCGCACCTCGGTGCCCTCGCTGTCCTTGATGACGATCGAGACCTCGCGCGCGAGGCGGTCGAGGCTGTACTCGATCGGCGCCTGGCCGTCGCGCAGCACGATGCTCGTGCCGCCGGCCTCGACGGTCTTGCCGATGTAGTTCGCGGCCGACGCGACCTGCATCGTCTGCTGCGCTGCCAGCATCGCCTCGAGGTTGGAGTTCTGCTTCACCTGCTGCTCGACCGAGGTGAACTGGACGAGCTGCTGGGTGAACTGCGTCGAGTCCATCGGCGAGGTCGGGTCCTGGTACTTGAGCTGCGTCGTCAGCAGCGTCAGGAACGAGTTGAAGTCCTCGCCGAACTTCGCCTTGTCCTTGGTCGCCTGGCTGGCGCCCGCGGGGACGGGGGTCGTGGTCGGGCTGATCGTCGGCATGGCGGACCTGGCTCGTGGTTGCTTGCCGTCTCCCAAGCAATCCCCGTGCCGCCGGTTTTCCTAGCGATTCCAGAGGGGTGGACGCGAGGCTGCGCTGGCTCGACCGGCAGATCCTGCCGCACCCGGCCGATCCTGCCGGGCCCCGCGCCTCAGCTGCGCGGCAGCATCCGGAAGGCCCATTTCACCGGCTGGCCGTCGACGACCGGGCCGCTGACGACGAGCTGCTCGGTCCGCCGCGTCGCCGCCGCGCCCTCGCCCGCGCCGCCGAAATAGACGCTGTCCGCGATCTCCAGCCGGCCGCCGGCGCAGTTGAAGCGCCAGGCCGTGCCCGAGGGCGCGCGCAGCAGCGCCGCGCCGCCGTTCTGGATCAGCGAGACCTGCATGTCGGGATGGAGGTGGAAGCGCACGGCGAAGAGCCCGGCATGCGCGCCGGCCAGCACGTCCTCGCCGCGCAGGTCGGTGCCGTCGGCGGAGAGCCAGAGGCGACGGCGATGCGTCAGCCCGAAATTGGGCGCGTAGCCGTCATGGCTCGCGGTGGCGAGGACCGCGCCGTCCATCTCCTCGCGCTGCGCGTCGAGCCTGCGCGGCCGGCGCACCATGCCGCCGTCGCGGCGCAGCTCGGCGGAATTCGTCTCGTCGATCGTCAGCGTCGAATGCGCCGCCGTGGCGCGCGCGGCCATCGCCCAGGCGGGATCGCCCGCCGGCGCGCCGCCGCAATTCACCACCACGCGCTCGCGCGCGAGGCTCATCTCGAAGGAAAGCTGGCCCGCATGCGCCGCGTGGTCGAGGCCGCGCGGCGGGGGCGCGCCGGTGTTGAAGAGCACGAGCGTGCGGTGGCAGGCGATGCGCTCGAAGCCGCTGTCGGGCGCGGTGTCCGGCGCGGGGTCCTTGTTGCCCGCGCGCTGCAGCAGCCGGTCGATGGCGCGGCCATCGCCCTCCGCCGTGCCGTTGAACAGCGCGAGCCTGCCGTCGCCATGGCGGAAGAAGCGGACCATCGCGGCCATGCGCTCGATCGCGGATTCGAGCTTGGCAGGCAGCGCCACGCCCGCCGCGGTGAGCGAGTCGCGCAGGCCCAGCAGCAGCGCGAAGGCCTCGACATGCGTCGCGGGCGAGCGCTCGACATGGCCGCCATCGGGCAGGACCTGGCGCGCGATCTCGCGCTGCAGCCTCTCGAGCGCGAGCGGCAGGTCGGCCGAGCCGAGCCCCGCGAGCGCGGCGCAGGCGAGCCCGGCGACCGCCTCCAGCCGCGCGAAGCCGTCGGCGCCCTCGTCGAGGTTGCGCGCGAGGTGGCGCGCCTGGCGCGCCAGCGAGGCGAGCAGGCGCCGCGGCAGCGAACCCGCCTCGCCCTCGGCCACGAAGCTCCAGGCCTCCAGCGCGATGGCGATGCGCCGCCCCGTCACCTCGGGCGCCCAGGCGACCTCGTGCCAGCGCTCCTGCTCGAGCCAGTCGCCGA
>VGDA01000515.1 GCA_016869915.1 Alphaproteobacteria bacterium | reverse complement strand
CGCACGGCCACCGCGGCGGCCAGGGGCATCGACTTCCTCGGCTTCGGCGTCTCGGGCGGCGCCGAGGGCGCGCTCAGGGGCCCCGCGATCATGGCCGGAGGCGCCGCCGCCGCGGTCGATCGCCTCGCGCCCCTCTTCCGCGCCGTCGCCGCGCGCCATGGCGACGAGCCCTGCCTGGTCGCCTGCGGACCCGGCGGCGCGGGGCATTTCGTGAAGATGGTGCATAACGGCATCGAATACGCCGTGATGCAGATGATCGCGGAGGCCTTCGTCCTGCTGCGCGACCACCACGCGATGGACGTGCCGCGCATCGCCGCGACGATGAAGCCATGGGCCGCGGGCGAGGCGGGATCCTTCCTGCTGGACTGCGCGCTGCGCGCGCTCGCCGCGCGCGACGCCGACGGATCGCCGCTGCTCGACGCGATCGCCGACACGGCGAGCCAGAAGGGAACCGGGTCCTGGGCCGCGATCGCCGCGCTGGAACTCGGCGTGCCCGCGCCATCGCTGGCCGAGGCCGTATTCGCGCGCTGCCTCTCCGCGCTGCGCGCCGAGCGCGTCGCGGCGGCGGCGACGACGAACCCGATGCCTGCCGGGACCGGCGCGCCGCCAGCCGCCATCTCGGACATCCATGCCGGCCTGGTCGGCGCCGCGGTCTCGGTCCACGCGCAGGGCTTCGCGCTGGTGGATGCCGCGTCGCGCGAGCATGGCTGGGGCACCGACATCGCCGCGGTCGCGCGCGCCTGGCGCGCCGGCTGCATCATCCGCTCGCGCCTGATGGAGCGCATCGCCGACGCGCTGGCGAGCGCGCCGCGGGGTGCCGACCTGCTGCGCGTCGACGCCATCGCCCGCGTCGCGCGAGATGCCGAGCCGGGCTGGCGTCGCATGCTCGCCGCCGCCACGGCGCGCGCCACGCCGCTCCCCGCCTTCGCCTCGGCGCTCGCCCATCTCGACGGGACGCGCCAGGCGCGCTCGGGCGCGCATCTCGTCGCGGCGCAGCGGGACGTCTTCGGCCGCCATGGCTTCCGCCGCCTCGACCGCGAGGGCAGCTTCCACGCGGAGTGGCCGTCGCCATGATGGTCGTGGTGGTGATGGGCGTCGCGGGCTGCGGCAAGAGCACCGTCGGCCCGCTCGTCGCCGCAGGCCTCGGCGCGGACTTCGCCGAGGGCGATCGCTTCCATCCGCCGGCCAACGTCGCGAAGATGTCGATCGGCCAGCCGCTCACCGACGAGGACCGGCGGCCCTGGCTCGAGGCGATGGCCGCCGCCATCGCAGGCTGGCGAAGCCTCGACCGGCCGACCGTCCTCGCCTGCTCGGCGCTGCGCCAGGGCTATCGCGACATCCTCGCCGGTGGCTCGCAGGAGGTGCGCTTCGTCTGGCTGCGCGGCACGCGCGAGCTCGTCACCGAGCGCATGGCCGCGCGCAAGGGCCACTTCATGCCGACCTCCCTGATCGGGAGCCAGTTCGCGACGCTCGAGGAACCGCGCGACGCGATCGCCGTCGACATCGACGGCTCGCCCGAGGAGATCGCCGCGCGCGCGCTGGAAGCGCTGCGCGCCGCCGGCCGCGTCACGCCGGCGGCAGGTCCCTGATCCTCGCGCCGTTGAGCTCGGCCACGATGCCGGGCAGCGTCGGCATGAAGCGTTCCGCGTGCCCCTGCGCGTTCGCCAGCACATAGACCTGCGAGCAGGCCTGCGCGACGAACGACGCCATGCCGACGGATTCCGCGAGGCGGCAGAAGAAGCGCAGGTCCTTGCCCGCGATGCGCAGCGGCCCCTTGAGCCGGCTGTCGTCGCCCTCCAGCACCCAGGGCATGACCATCTGGAACATCGCGCTGTTGGCGCCGCCCGCGGAGACGACCTCGTTCAGCTTGCCGAGGTCGACGCCGAGCTTCGCCGCGGTGGCGACTGCCTCCGAGATCACGGCGCAGGTGCCGATCGAGATGAAGTTGTTGCAGAGCTTGAGCGTGTGCCCCGCGCCGAGTTCGCCGGCGTCGATGATCACCTCCGCATAGGCCTCGATGATCGGGCGCACGATCGCGACGCTCTCCGGGCGGCCACCGACGAAGGTGGACAGCCGGCCGGCCTCGGCCTCCTTCGGCGTCCGCCCCATCGGCGCGTCGACAAGGTCGGCGCCGCGCGCGCGCAACGCCTCGCCGAGCCTGCGCGTCGAGTTCGGGTCCGCGGTCGTGGAGTCGACGACGACCAGCCCCGGCCTCGCGGCGGCGAGGAGTCCGTCGGGCCCCAGCACCGTGCGCTCGACCTCGACGCTCGATGGCAGGCACATGAAGACGACGTCGCAGTCGCGCGCGAGCTCGGCGGGCGACGCGGCCTCGCGCGCGCCGCGGCGCACGAGGTCCTCGACCGGCGCGCGGTTGCGGTTGCCGAGCACCGCCAGCGCATGGCCCTTCTCGAGGATGTTCCTCGCTGCGCCATGGCCCATGAGGCCGACGCCGATGTAGCCGACGTTCCGCTTCGTCGCTTCCATCCCGTCCCTCCCATCGGTTCGAGGCGCACGCGCCCCGCCGCCGCGCCCGCTCAGGCGCGGCCGCCATTCACCTGCAGGATCTCCCCCGAGACCCAGGACGCGTAGTCGGAGGCGAAGAACAGCGCGGCGT
>VGDA01000514.1 GCA_016869915.1 Alphaproteobacteria bacterium | reverse complement strand
ACCAGTCCTGGGAGACATTGCCGTTGGCGGACGGGTCGAAGCCGGCCGGCAGCCCGGACAGGGTTAAGACGACCTCGTTGCGGATCAGCGCATGCGCGCCCGTGACCGCCGCGTTCCCGGTGGCTGGATTGTCGCTCGCGGACTCGAGGCTGTACTGCATCCCGTCTACGCCCACGGGCCCCTGCATTTTGCCGCCGGGGAAGTTGGCGGCGCCGAAAAGGCCGAAGGCGGAGCTGCTGATGCCGGAATTCGCGGAGTACGGCGCGGCGATGCCCGAGGCATAGGCCCATTCGCCGCCGACGACCCCGCCTGGGTCGGTGCCCCTAAAGAGGACGTGCGACGATGGCGGCACTATGGCGGAAACCGAAACGAGGACTGGGTTCCCGGCGAGCGTGAAGAACACCGCAGCAAGCAACCGGTCTGGAACGAGGATATCGGGGCCAATGTTCCTAAGGCTTATTGTGACGTTTGTTCCAGAGCCGTCGAATGTAGCGGTGGCGATGCGCAGGCCGTCCGTCCCGAGGAACGTCCTCGGGGCAGCCTGGGAGCCCGCCGAGACGGCAGCGATACAGAGGGCCATCGTGGCGACGACCCGGTTCTTCCTGTGCATGGCTCTCTCCTTCCGGTGCAAGGCGGCGCGCCCCGTGGCGGCTGGAGCGCAAGCGGCGAGCCAAGTCCGGCGGCACAGAATCTTGCTGCGTTGACAGGCTGATGGACTGCGTTCCTCGCGCCAGAGCTGAAGACATGAAAGCCCGGCTTTCCACGCAGGGCGGGGCGTGGCCGCTAGGAGCGGCGCGCCGCGGAAAGGACGACGGCCAGGCGAGCGGCGAGTGCGGCGTTGTTGCGGATGATCGCGCGGTTGACGGCGAGGCTCCGCCCGGCCGTCGCGGCGACGACGCGGCGCAGCAGGAACGGCGTGACGTCCTTGGCGCCGACCCGCTCGACCGCCGCCTCGGCGAGGGCCGCCTCGATCGGGCCGGAGAGTTCGGCCGCCGGGATCTCCTGGTCCGCCGGCAGCGGGTTCGCCACCAGCATGCCGCCGCCCAGGCCCAGCGCCTCGCGGGCAAGGACGAGGCGCGCGACTTCCTCCGGCGCGTCGAGCCGTAGCGGCGCGCGCAGCCCGCTCGCGCGGCTCCAGAAGGCGGGGAACTCGTCCGTCCCGAAGCCGACCACGGGGACGCCCCTCGTCTCCAGGGCCTCGAGGGTCTTCGGCAGGTCGAGGATCGCCTTGGCGCCCGCCGACACCACGACGACGGGGCTGCGCGCGAGTTCGTCGAGGTCGGCGGAGACGTCGAAGCTCGTCTCCGCGCCGCGATGGACGCCGCCGATGCCGCCGGTCGCGAAGACATGGATGCCCGCGAGCGCCGCGCAGATCATCGTCGCGGCGACGGTCGTCGCGCCCGCCCTCCCGGTGGCCACGGCGAAGGCGAGGTCGGCGCGGCTGAGCTTCATCACCTCGCGCGCCGTCGCGAGCCGCTCGAGCGTCGCGTCGTCGAGGCCGACGCGGATCCGGCCGTCGAGCACCGCGATGGTCGCCGGAACGGCGCCGCCGGCGCGCACGACCTGCTCGACCTCGCGCGCGGTGGCCAGGTTCTCGGGATGCGGCATGCCATGGGTGACGATGGTGGATTCGAGGGCGACCACGGGCCGGCCGGAAGCCAGCGCGGCCGAGACCTCGGGGGCGAGCTCGACGAGTCCCCTCGCCCGGGGATCCGCCGCCTGACCGCGGCCGGCGCCGCTCACGCGAGGCCGAGCTCCGCCAGGATGCGCGCGCGATCCGCGTCGAGCGCGGGCGCGGGGCGCCGCGTCGGTGGATCGTCGACGCCGGAGAGCTTCACGGGATTGCCCGCCATGCGCAGCTCGCCCACATCGGGATCGTCCACCGAGACGACCATGTTGCGCGCACGGACCTGCGGGTCCGCCAGCGCCTGCGCGACGTCGTTGATGGGCCCGCAGGGCACGCCCGCCGCGTCGATGGCCTCGAGCCAGTGCGCGGTGCCGTGCGCGGCGAGCGCCTGCTCGATCTCCGCCTTCAGCGCCGCGGCGTGGCGCGTGCGCAGCTCGTTCGACGCGAAGAGAGGGTTGGCGGCGAGGTCGGGACGACCGAGCGCGTCTGCAAGGCGCCGGAACAGGCCATCGTTCCCGGCCGCGACGATCATCCAGCCATCGGAGGTGCGGAAGGCCTCGAAGGGCGTGATCGACGGATGGCGCGCGCCAAGCGGGCCCGGCACCTGCCCGGTCGAGAAGTAGCGCGCGATCGCGTTCTCGAGGATCGCGACCTGGCAGTCGAGCATCGCCACGTCGACCTTGCGGCCGAGGCCGGTGCGCGCGCGCTCGACCAGCGCCGCGTTGATGCCGATCGCCGTGAAAAGGCCCGCCGTGATGTCGCCGACCGAGGTGCCCACGCGCGTCGGCGGGCTGCCCGGATGGCCGGTGAGGCTCATGATGCCGCCCATGCCCTGCACGACCATGTCGTAGGCGGCGCGCGTGCGGTATGGCCCGGAATGGCCGAAGCCCGAGGCCGCGGCATAGACGAGGCGCGGGAAGCGCGGGTGCAGCGCCTCCCAGCCATAGCCGAGCTTCTCCATCGTGCCGCCGCGGTAGTTTTCCACCAGCACGTCGCCGATC
>VGDA01000513.1 GCA_016869915.1 Alphaproteobacteria bacterium | reverse complement strand
TGGCCGGGCGCATGACGCGCCGCCGCACGGCGATCCTGATCTCCGGGCGAGGCTCCAACATGGAGTCGCTGCTGCGTGCCGCCGCCGATCCCGCGTTTCCGGCGGAGATCGTCGGCGTCGTCTCGAGCCGGCCCGACGCCGCCGGCATCGGGCGCGCGCGCGCCCTCGGCGTCCGCGCCGAGGCCGTCGACCACCGCGCCTTCGCCGGGCGCGCCGGCTTCGAGGCGGCGCTCGACGCGCGGCTGCGCGCGTTCGGCGCGGATCTCGTCTGCCTCGCGGGCTTCATGCGCCTGCTCACCGCGCCCTTCGTCGAGGCCTGGCGCGACCGCATCCTGAACATCCATCCGTCGCTGCTGCCGTCCTTCCCGGGCCTGGACACGCACGCCCGCGCCATCGCCGCCGGCGCGCGCTTCGCGGGCTGCACCGTCCACGTGGTGCGGCCGGAGATGGACAGCGGGCCGATCATCGCCCAGGCCGCGGTGCCGATCCTGCCCGGAGACGACGAGGCGGCCCTCTCCGCGCGCGTCCTGGCCGCGGAGCACCGCCTCTACCCGATGGCGGTCGCGCTCTACGCGTCGGGCTCGGCCCGCGTCGAGGGCGAGCGCATCGCCTATGGCCGCGGCGTGCGCTTCGCGGAGGTTGCGAGCTTCGGCCCGATGCCAGGCTGACCTTGCCGGAGGCTTGCCTCGCTTGGCTTTTCGGATATAAGCCGTGGCAGCTCCCGAGGCAGGCAACACGAGGAACGACGCCATGGCCAATCCATCCGACAACAACGGCGCCTACCCCCACATGGACACCCATGTCGCGGTCTGGGGCAATTTCTGCACCATCGCGAAGTGGGTGGTGATCGGCTCGGTGGTCTGCCTCGTCCTGATGGCAGCCTTCCTCACCGGCGACCATCGCGGCGCCGTTCCCTGACGCCGCTCGCCCGCGGGCGAGCGCGCAACGAAAAGGCCGCCCCCTCGCGGGGGCGGCCTTTTGCTTCTGGGCGCGGCCCGTCGAGGGGCGAGGCGCTCAGCCGACGACGTCGCAGCCGGCGAAGAAGAACGCGATCTCGATCTGCGCGTTCTCGGCGCTGTCCGAGCCGTGCACCGAATTGGCCTCGATCGACTCGGCGAACTCCTTGCGGATGGTACCCGCGGCGGCGTTGGCCGGGTTGGTCGCGCCCATCACCTCGCGGTTGCGCGCGACGGCGTTCTCGCCCTCGAGCACCTGGACGACGACGGGGCCGGAGGTCATGAAGCTGCAGAGCGAGCCGAAGAACGGGCGCTCGCGGTGCACGCCGTAGAACGCCTCGGCCTGCTCGCGCGACATGCGGATGCGGCGCTGGGCTACGATGCGCAGGCCGGCGGCCTCCAGCTTGGTGTTGATCTGTCCGGTCAGGTTGCGGCGCGTGGCGTCGGGCTTGATGATGGAGAACGTGCGTTCGATGGCCATGGCGTCGTTATCCTCGGTTGGAAGGGCCGGGCTTATACCGGCCAGCCCCGGCCGACCGCAAGCGCCCCGCCCCGCCTAGCCCGCCTGCTCCCAGGCGCCGCGCTCGCCCTGCCGGAAGTAGCGCACCTCGTGCCCCTCGGCCTTCCAGCGCTTCCAGAGGTCCCGCGTGCCGGCGAGCGCCCCGGGATCGGCGTCGTCGAAGAAGAGGCAGAGCGAAGGCCATGGCCCGAGTTCGGGCGGCTGGACGCCGTCGACGAGCACGAGCATGGTCGCGCCGTTCGGGTTCTCGGCCCGCGTCGCGATCCAGACCGGCTGGTCGGCGGCGAAGCCGTCCTTCGCGGTCCCATGCGGGAGGAAGCCGCGGTCGTCGTAGGTCCAGAGCGCGCTGGCCAGAGCCTCGACGCGCTCGTCGGACCCGGCGACGACGACAGCGCGCTGGCCGCGGGCCAGCACCTTCTCGAGCACGCGCGGCAGCGCCTGCTCGAGGGAGGTGGTCGTCAGCTGGTAGAATCGGATCTCGCTCAGCCGCCCGCCTCCTCGTAGTGCCTCGCCACGAGGCGCTCGAGCAGGCGCACGCCATAGGCCGTCGCGCCCTTCGGCGTGATCGCATGGTCCTTCTTGCTCCATGCCATGCCGGCGATGTCGAGATGGGCCCAGGGCACGCCGTTGACGAAGCGCTGGATGAATACCGCGCCGATCGTGGAGCCGGCGCCGCGGTCCGAGGCGATGTTCTTCACGTCCGCCGCGTCGGAATCGATCATGCGGTCGAAGACGTCGCCGAGCGGCATGCGCCAGAGCTTCTCGCCGGTCGCGCGGCCCGCGGCCTCGAGGCGCGCGGCGATCTCGTCGTCGTTGGCGAACAGGCCCGCGTACTCGTGGCCGAGCGCGATGATGATCGCGCCGGTCAGGGTCGCGAGGTCGACCATCGCGCGCGGCTTAAAGCGGTCTTGCGTGTACCAGCACACGTCGGCGAGCACGAGGCGTCCCTCGGCGTCGGTGTTGAGGACCTCGATCGTGCGCCCGGACATCGCCTTCACGATGTCGCCGGGGCGCTGCGCGTTGCCGTCCGGCATGTTCTCGACGAGGCCGACGACGCCTACCGCGTTGACGCGCGCCTTGCGCCCGGCGAGTGCGGCCATGAGGCCGAGCACCGCGCCGGCGCCGGCCATGTCCCACTGCATGTCCTCCATGCCGG
>VGDA01000512.1 GCA_016869915.1 Alphaproteobacteria bacterium | reverse complement strand
TCCACGCCCTTCATCCCTCCGCCCTCTGCCAAAACCGCAAAGAGCTACCTGCTGCCGGATTTTTACTCCGGCGCAACCGGACAATCCGGCCGCTTCAGTGAGGGATTTTTGCTCCGGCGCTTACAAGGCGCCGCCGACATCGCCGTGTTGTCGTTTTTAAACCATTCGGCGCCCTGCCCCCCTCGCCGCGGTGCTAGGTTTCCCCGCGCAATGCATGGAGGAAGCGGTGGCACACGATATCACGAGTGAGGCGCAGCTCGAGGCGCTCTATGGCCTGCCGTCGGGCGCGGCGGTGATCAAGGAGATCAATCATGTCTCCGACCACTACAGGACCTTCATCGAGGCGTCGCCCTTCGTCGTGCTGGCGACGTCGGGTCCGGAGGGTCTGGACTGCACGCCGCGCGGCGACCCCACGGGCTTCGTGCGCGTCGTGGATCGCAAGACCCTCGCGATCCCCGACCGGCGCGGGAACAACCGGCTCGACGCGCTGCGCAACATCGTGCGCGACCCGCGCGTGGCGCTGCTCTTCCTCGTCCCCGGCATTGGCCGCACGCTGCGCGTGAACGGCACGGCGCGGATCACGACAGATCCCGCGCTCTGCGCCAGCTTCGAGATGGAGGGCAAGGCGCCGCGCAGCGTCATCGTCGTCACGGCCGAACGCGTCTACACGCAATGCCCGAAGGCGCTGGTGCGCTCCCGGCTCTGGGATCCGGCGCGCCACCTGCCCGAGAGCGCGCTGCCGAGCAGCGGCGAGATGCTGAAGGCGTTGAGTGCAGCATTCGACGCCGAGGCCTATGACCGCGACTATCCACGGCGGCTTCGCGAGACGATCTATTGAACGCGATGGGCTCGACAGCGGCGCGAACACTATTTCGCATGCGTGGCCCCTGAGGATCGCGACAGGTCAGCCCGCGTCGTTTTGGAAGATTCGTCAACCGTCACGTTCGCTAGCGACGCACCACGCCCAGGACGTCGCCCATTCTTCAGCGTTAATCCGGGGGAGTTGACCAAAGCGAAAACACCCCGGCGCCATCACTTGGATGATCAGGGCGCTTCGGCGATCGCCTTCGCGAAGAAGTCTCGGGAGCCGAAATTTCCGGACTTTAACGCCAGCGACATTGAAATGCCACCTAGCGTCGAGGTCCAGGGCACGCCCGGGTCGATCTGCCGCCCGATGCGCAGGGCCTTCGCGCCGAGGGCCGAGACGACCGCACCGGAGGTCTCCCCGCCGGCTACCACAAGCCTGCGGACGCCAAGCCCCGCGAGGCCCGCCGCGAGGCGCGCCATCGCCTCCTCGACCAGCGCCGCGGCGCGCGCGCGACCCAGCGCGGCCTGGGCCGCGGCGACCTCCTGCGGCGATGCGCTCGCGTAGACGAGCACCGGTCCGGAGGGCAGCAGGCCGCGCGCCCATTCGAGCGTGGCCTCGACAACTGCGGGACCGTCGGCGAGGTCGGCCGGAGAGAGCTTGCGCGCGGGATGGCGCGCGGCGAAGGCCTCGACCTGCGCGAGCGTCGCGGCCGAGCAACTGCCGGCGAGCACCGCCGCATGGCCGGTTATGGGGGGCAGGGCATCGGCCGAGGCGTTCTCCCCGAGGAGGCCCCGGCGACGCCAGGCGGCAGGCAGGCCGCGCGCGACGCCTGAGCCGCCCGTGGCGAGATCCATGTCGCCGATCGCCTCGCCGATGGCGCGCAGGTGCGCGTCGCTGCAGGCATCGACGATCGCGTGCGACACGCCGCCCGCCCGCAGCGCCTCGAGCCGCGCGGCGATCGCGGCCTCGCCGGCCTCCACGTCGGCGAAGGGCACCAGCCCGACCTTCCGCGGCGTCTGGCGCGCGAGCACGCGCACCAGGCTCGGGTCGCGCATCGGCGTCAGCGGATGGTCGCGCATGGGCGAGTCGGAAAGCAGCGCGTCGCCGACGAAGAGATGGCCCTGGAAGACCGAGCGACCTGTCTCCGGGAAGGCGGGGCAGGCGATGGCGAGCTTCGCGCCGAGCGCGTCGAGCAGCGCGTCCGCGACGGGGCCGATATTGCCCTGATCGGTCGAATCGAAGGTCGAGCAGTACTTGAAGAAGTAGCGCCGTGCGCCGGCCCCGCGCAGCCACTCCAGCGCCGCCAGCGACTGCCCGACGGCATCCGCCGCCGGGATCGTGCGCGACTTGAGCGCGACCACGATCGCGTCGGCGTCGGGTACCGCGAAGCCGGCGGGAGGCACGCCGACGGCCTGCACCGTGCGCATCCCGTCGCGCACCAGGGTGTTGCAGAGGTCGGTCGCGCCGGTCAGGTCGTCGGCGATGGCGCCGAGCAGGCAGGACGATATCATCTCGGATGGCTCCGGCGGTGCGTGCGCGGGTCGCGCGTTTTGCGTTCGCGGCGCGAGGCCGCTGCCTGTAATTTGTCGCGCCGGAAGGCCGCCGCCGGCAATCGGAACTTGGGCGCGCAGGAGAGGGTCGCATGAAGGTCGCCGTCATCGGGCTCGGGTCGATGGGCATTGGAGTGGCGGCGTCGCTCCTGCGCGCGGGCCACGAGGTGCGCGGCTTCGACGTGCGCGCCGAGGCCGGCGCCGCGCTGGCGAAGCTGGGCGGCACGGCCTGCGCGAGCCCGGCGGAGGCCGCGCGCGGCGCGCAGGTCGCCATCGTCCTCGTGGTCAATGCGGCGCAGGT
>VGDA01000511.1 GCA_016869915.1 Alphaproteobacteria bacterium | reverse complement strand
CGCCGGCCAGCTCCGCCTCGAGCGGCACGAGGGCGTCGTGGCGCGCGCGCGCGGCGTCCACGCGCGCCGCCGAGCGGGCCTGCGCCTCGACCGCCGCGACGGCCTCCTCCTGCAGCGCGGAGAGCTCGCGCTGCAGGGCATCGCGGTCCTGCTGCAGCAGCTTGTCGCGGTGGCGCTGCTCTTCGGCCTGGCGCTCCAGCCGTCGTAGGCGCGTCTCCGGGGATTGCGCGGTCGCCGCGCCGGCGACCGCCACGACGAGGGCGGCGGCGAGGAGAAGCGCGCGCTCAGCCGCGCGCATGCGCGTCGCCGGCATGGACGATCAGGGAACTGCCGGTCATCTCGCGCGGCTTCTCAAGGCCGAGCAGCTCGAGCAGCGTGGGCGCGACGTCGGCGAGCCTGCCGTCGCGCAGCGCGATCGCCGCGTTGCGTCCTGGCCGCGCCGCCTCGACGAGCATCACCGGCACGGGATTGAGCGTGTGCGCGGTATGCGGCTGGCCGGTCGCGGGATCCAGCATCATCTCCGCGTTGCCGTGGTCGGCGGTCACGAGCATCGCGCCGCCGGTCGCGCGCACGGCCTCAGCCACCCGGCCGAGGCAGGCATCGACGGCCTCCACCGCGCGCCGCGCGGCGTCGAAGTCGCCGGTGTGCCCGACCATGTCGGTGTTGGCGTAGTTGACGAGGATGAAGTCGTGGCGGCCCGCGCGGATCGCCTCGACGAGGCGGTCCGTCACCTCGGGCGCCGACATCTCGGGCTGGAGGTCGTAGGTCGCGACGCGCGGCGAGGGCACGAGCACGCGCTCCTCGCCGGGGAAGCTGCGCTCCTCCCCGCCGTTGAAGAAGAAGGTGACATGCGCGTATTTCTCGGTCTCCGCGATGCGCAGCTGCGACAGGCCCGCGCGCGCGACCACCTCGCCCATCGTGTTGGCGAGGCCCTCCGGCGGGTAGACCGCCTCCATCAGCCGCGCGAGGCCGGACGAGTACTCGACCATGCCGAGCGCGGCGGAAAAGCGCACGACGCGCTGCCGCGCGAAGCCGTCGAAGCCGGGGTCGAGCAGCGCCGAGAGGATCTCCCGCGCGCGATCTGCGCGGAAATTCGCCATCAGCACGCCATCGCCGTCGCGCATGCCGTCATGGCCGGGCAGCGCGACGGGAGCCACGAACTCGTCGCCCTCTCCGCGCGCATGCGCGGCCGCGAGCGCCTCGTGCCAGGACGCCGCCGCGTCGCCGCGCGCATCGACGAGGAGGTCATGGGCGCGCTCCACGCGCTCCCAGCGCTTGTCCCGGTCCATCGCGTAGAAGCGCCCGCACAGGCTGCCCAGGCGCGCCTTGCCCGCGATGCGCGCCTCGAACCCGGCGAGGAAGCCGGGCGCGCTGCGTGGCGGCGTGTCGCGGCCATCGAGGAATCCATGGATCACGACCTCGAGACCTGCCGCGTGCGCCGCTGCCGCGAGCGCGGCGAGATGGTCCTGGTGCGAGTGCACGCCGCCCGGCGACAGCAGGCCCATGACATGCACCCGGCCGCCGGCCCGCTTCACCTTCGCGAGGAAGCGCAGCAGGGCCGGCTCGCGCGCCAGCGAGCCATCGGCGACGGCCTGGTCGATGCGCGGCAGCTCCTGCATGACGACGCGGCCGGCGCCGAGATTGACATGGCCGACCTCCGAGTTGCCCATCTGCCCGGGTGGCAGGCCGACATGGAGCTCCGAGGCCTGGAGCAGCGCGCGCGGCGCCTGCGCTTCCAGCGCGTCGAGCACCGGCGTATGCGCGGCGCGGATCGCGTCGTCGGGGGCGTGGCCTGCCCGGTGGCCCCAGCCATCGAGCACGACGAGGACGACGGGGCGCGGCGCGCGGGGCGTGGCGGTGTCAGGCATGCGGGCGACCGGGATGGCGGGACGCGCCGACTATAGGCCGCGCGGCCGGCCGGACAAAGGCGCGGGGCCCGCGGGCTCCGGCGGCGCGGCGTCGGCGAAGCGGTCGAGGCGCCGCAGGTCCGGGAAGGCCCAGGACCAGATGCCGACCACGGCGATCGTGCCGACCCCGCCGATGACGACCGCGGGCACGGCGCCGACCCAGGCGGCGACGAGGCCGGACTCGAAGTCGCCGAGCTCGTTCGAGGCGCCGACGAAGAGCAGGTTGACGCTGGAGACGCGGCCGCGCATGCCGTCGGGCGTCGCCAGCTGGATCACGGTCTGGCGCACGAACATGCTCACCATGTCGGCCGCGCCCATCGCCGCGAGCGCCGCGAGGGACAGCAGGAAGGACGTCGACAGGCCGAGCACGATCGTCGCCGCGCCGAAGATCGCGACCGCGATCAGCAGCCGTGCGCCGACGCGCCGCTCGATCGGCCGCACGGCCAGCGCCACGGCCATGGCGATGCCGCCGATGGCGAGCGCGCTGCGCATCATGCCGAGCCCTTCCGGGCCGACCTCGAGGATGTCGCGCGCATAGACCGGCAGCAGCGCCGCCGCGCCGCCGAGCAGCACGGCGAAGAGGTCGAGCGACATCGCGCCGAGGATCACCTTGTTGCGCAGGACGTAGTCGACGCCGAGCACGAGGCGCCGCCAGCGCGAGCCCTCCTCGACGCCCGCGGGCGCGCTGCGCCCGGAGGTCCGGATCGCCGCCACCGCCGCCAGCGCCAGGGCGAGCGCGGCGGCCGCGGCGCCGAA
>VGDA01000510.1 GCA_016869915.1 Alphaproteobacteria bacterium | reverse complement strand
AGGGGCGGGATGCCCGGCGCGTGGCGGCGATGCGAACATCGCGCCATGCGCAGCGCGGATCGCCGCACCGAGATCCTGCTCACCGTCGATGTCGAGTTCTCGATCGCCGGCGCGCTGACGCATCCCGGCATCCACGCGCCGCTCTGGGACGAGCCCGTGCATGGCCGCGTCGATGGCCGCTCCGAGGGGCTCGGCTTCGTCCTGGAGACGCTGGCGGCGTCCGGGCTGCCCGCGACGTTCTTCGTCGAGGCGCTCAACCACCGCTATTTCGGCGACGCGCCGATGGCCTCCGTGTGCAGGCAGGTCGCCGCCGCCGGCCAGGACATCCAGCTCCACCTCCATCCCGTCTGGACATGCTTCGAGGGCGGGCGGCGCACCGTTGGCGCCGTCGACGATGCCTGCGCGGGGCGCGGCCAGGCGGCGATGGAGGCGCTGCTGCGCGAGGGCATGGCGAGCTTCGCGCGCTGGGGCGTCGCGCCGCCGGTGGCGCTGCGCACCGGCGGGCTCAGCGTCGACGGCGCGGTGCACGCGGCGATGCGCGCCGTCGGCATGCGCCCGTCCTCCAGCGTCGGCGTCGCGATCGCCATGCCGGGCGAGCCCGCGCTGCGCCTCGCGACGGGGCGGCGACGCTTCGGCGACGTCATCGAGGCGCCGGTCACCTGCTTCACCGACTGGCGCCTGCCGGGCCGCCGCCACCTGCGCCCGCTGCAGGTCAGCGCCTGCTCGGCGCGCGAGGCGACCTGCGTGCTCGACGCGGCGCGACGCGCCGGGATCGGCACGCTGGTGCTGCTCACCCATCCCTTCGAGTACGTGAAGGCGGACGGGTTCCGCTACGCGCGGATGCATCCCAACCGCGTCAACCAGGAAAGGCTGCGCGCGATCTGCGCGCATGTCGCCGCGCATCCCGGCGCGTTCGAGGCGATCGACTTCGCCACCGCCGCGACGCGCTTGCCCGCGCGCCCGGACGAGGCGCCGCGCGAGTTGCGCGGCAGCGCCGCCCTCGCGCTGCTGCGCATGGGCGAGAACGCGCTCAACGACCGGGTCTGGGCGATGTGACGCGCGCGGCGGCGCCTCACCAGCGCCGGACGAAGTGCCAGCCGCCCTGGCGATGGGAGAAGAGCCCCAGCCACACGCTCGACCTCACGAGGCCGATGCGCAGGAAGCCCGTGCCCTCCAGCCCCGCCATCGAGGCGTCGTTGCCCGGCAGCACCTCGGCATAGAGGCCGCCCGCGCCCTCCTCGCGCACCAGCCGCGCCACCGCGTCGAGCGAGGCCTGGTAGAGGCCGCGGCGGCGATGGCCGGGCGCCGTCTCGCAGGCGCCGACGAGCACGGCGTCGGAGGGCAGGCCGAGGATGTCGCGCTGCGGGCTGCGCCGGAAAACGGCGCCCCAGGCGACCACCGTCTCGCCATGCGAGACGGCATAGACGCCGTCGCGCCGCGCAAGGGAGGCGAGGAAGAGCCGGCCCGCGGAAGCGCGGACGCGACGGCGCGCGGCGCGGTCGAGGTCCCGCCGCCGCGGCCAGTATTCGAAGCGATAGCCCGTGGGCCATGCGCGCGGCGGCCGCGGCGCGCGGCGGTCGTCCCAGAACAGCTCGACCTCGCGCTCGAAATGCACGAACAGGCGGTAGGCCGCGCGCAGCAGCCCGGCGCCTTCGCCGCTGCCGATCATCAACCAGCTGCGACGCAGGTACCTCACGCGGCCCGCCCCCGGCAGCCGGCATGTCGCGCGCGCCTTCCAGGCACCATCGCCACCCCGCCAATTCCCCAGCCCGCTTCGCGCAGGCGTCGTATCCTGAGCCGGAGCCTAGCCCCGGAGACCCGCGCCTGTCGCCCTCGCCGCGCATATTCGCCCATGTCCAGCACCTGCTGGGGACGGGGCACCTGCGACGGATGGCCGCCCTGTGCGGCGCGCTGGCGGCGCGCGGCGCGCGCGTCGTCCTGGCCTCCGGCGGCGAGCGGCCCGGCGGTTTCACCGTCCCGGCCGGCGTCGAGTTCGTGCAGCTGCCCCCGGCGCGGGCCGAGGATGCGCGGTTCCGCGCCCTCGTCGGGCCGGATGGCACGCCGGTCGACGAGGCCTGGCGCGCCGACCGCCGCGCGCGCGTGCTGCGCGCCTTCGAGGAGGAGGCGCCCGACGCGGTCCTCGTCGAGCATTTCCCCTTCGGCCGGAGGATGATGGAATTCGAGCTGCTGCCGCTGGTCGAGGCGGCGCGCGCACGCCAACCGCGGCCGCTGCTCGCCTGCTCGGTCCGCGACGTGCTGGTCGCGAAGGACGACCCCGCGCGCCGCGCCGCCATGGTCGCGCGCGCGGCGGCGCTGTTCGATCGCGTGCTGTTCCATGGCGACGACGCGCTGCTGCCGCTCGCGGCGAGCCTGCCCGAGGCGACGGCGCTGGCGCCGATCCTCGCCGCGACGGGCTATGTCGCGACCCCCGCGCCGGGGCGGGACGCGCCGGGCGAGGACGGGCGAGACGAGATCGTCGTCTCGGCGGGCGGCGGGCCCGTGGGGCGGCGCCTGCTCGACTGCGCGCTGGAGGCGCGTGCGCTCAGCCGCGAGCGCGGCCGGACCTGGCGCATCCTCGCCGCCGCCACCGGCCTCGCGCCGCGCCGCGAGCCGGGGCTGGTGGTGGAGGCGAACCGGCCGGATTTCCCGGTGCTGGTGGCGCGGGCATGGCTCTCCGTAAGCCAGGCCGGG
>VGDA01000509.1 GCA_016869915.1 Alphaproteobacteria bacterium | reverse complement strand
AGGCCCGGTGCCTCCACCTCGATGATGCGCTCGGCCATCGCGGCGAAGTCGGCGCGGTAGTGGTTGGTGGACTTCACGACCACGATTCGATGCGCCGATGGCTCGATGCCTGCGTGGCGGAAATAGGCCTGGTCGAGGCATTGCGTGCGCCCCTCCGAGACGACGACGCGCACGCCGTCGATCCGCAGGCACGCGACCTTGCCGAGGTCGCCGACATTCCCGCGCAGCATCGGCCCGGTGAAGGCGAACGGGCCCTGCGCGAGCTTCTCGACGACGAAGCGTCCGCGGACCGGCTGGTGGCCCGGCACGAGCTTGCCGCCGAGCGCGATCTCGATCGTCGCGCCTTCGCCGGCCGCGTGCGCCGCGCGCGCCGCCTCGGGGTCGTGCAGGATCGCCAGCACGGCGTCGTCGACGCGCGCGTCGACCAGGGCCTGCAGGACGCCCGTGGTGTCCGATGTCGCGCCGCCGCCAGCGTTGTCCTGCACGTCGGCGATGATGACCGGCTTTCCGGCGGGCTGCTGGAGCGCGAGGCGGACGGCTTCCGCCGGGGGCAGCAGGCCTATGCCGAAGGCCTTCTCGTGCGACGCCGCCAGCCCCGCGAGCACGTCGGCGGCCGCGGCGGCAGCGGCCTCGTCCACGCCATAGGCGAGGATGCTCGGGCCGTTCATCGGGATGTCCGCGAGGTGGAAGCCCATGTTGAAGCTGAGCGAGGCGAGGCCGGGCGTGGTGGCCTCGATCGCGTCGAGCTGCGCGTAGATGCTGCGCGCGGGCTCGGTCATCGTGCTCTGGCGGTGCGGGGGCATGATGAAGCCGAGGCGTCGCACGGCGACGGCGGGACGCCGGCCATGCGCGAGGCACCAGCGCAGCATGGCGTGGGCGCGCGCGCCGGTCTCTCGCATGTCGACATGCGGGTAGGTGCGGTAGGCGACGAGCGCCGTCGCCTCGCGGACCATGTCGTCGCCGACATTCGCATGGAGGTCGAGAGAGGCGACGAGCGGCATGTCCGGGCCGACGACCGCGCGCACGCGGCGCAAGATCTCGGCCTCGCCGTCGTCGTGGCCGGCGGCGACCATCGCGCCGTGCAGGTCGAGGTAGACGCCGTCGAGCCTGCCTGCGCTGGCGACGCCGTGGACGATCTCGGAGGCGATGCGCTCGAAGGCGTTCGCCGTCACGATCCCCGCGGGCTCCGCCGCGTACCAGCAGACCGGGACGAGTTCGTCGCCTGCCTCGCGCGCGGCGGCCGCGAAGCCCCCGATCGGCATCGCGAAGTCCGGGTTCTCGAGGATCTCCGCGCCGCGCAGTCCGCTGCGCGTCGTGGTGGAGAGCAGGAAGTCCGGGAAGTCCGTCGGCGTCGGCGAGAAGGTGTTGGTCTCGTGCGCGAAGCCTGCGATGGCGATGCGGGGCATGTGTCCTCGTTGCGTTGCGCCTTGGGGTTCACGCCGCGCGCGGCGCTGGCCGGTTCGCCAGCAGCCAGAGCGCGATCGACAGGTTGACCAGGTTCCAGCCGATCCCGGCGACGAAGGCCGCGCGGTAGGAACCGGTGAGGTCGAAGATGTAGCCCGAGAGCCAGCCGCCGATCGCCATGCCCACGATCGTCGCCATGAGGACGAGCCCGACCCGCGTGCCGGCCTCCGAGGCGGGCATGTACTCGCGCACGATGATCGCGTAGCTCGGGACGATCCCGCCTTGCGAGAGGCCGAAGAGGATCGAGACGACGTAGAGCGACGTGAGCCCGTCGAATGGCAGGTAGAGGACCAGGGCCGCGCACTGGAACGCGGAGCCGAGCAGCAGCGTCTTCACGCCGCCGATGCGGTCGCATATCCAGCCGGAGGCGAGGCGGCTCGCGACGCCGAAGCCGAGCATCAGCGAGAGCATCTCCGCGCCGCGGGCTACGCCGTAGCCGAGGTCGCCGCAATAGGCGACGATGTGGACCTGCGGCATCGCCATGGCGAGGCAGCAGGTGAGCCCGGCGACGACCAGCAGCGCCTGCAGCGTGCGGGCGGAGACGGGCATCGCGCCGGCCTCGCCCGCGCCCGCGATGCCGGGCTTGGCCGGGGGCGGCGGGCGGCGCAGCACCATGGCGAGCGGCAGCATCGTGGCGACGCAGGCGACGCCGACCGCGACATAGGTCGCACGCCACCCGATGCTGTCGATGCCAGCCTGGATCAGCGGTGGCCAGATCGTTCCCGCGAGGTAGTTGCCGCTCGCGCAGATCCCGACGGCCATGCCGCGGCGCTTGTCGAACCAGAGCGAGATGTCGGCGACGAGCGGGCCGAAGACCGTCGAGCTGCCGAGGAATCCGATCAGCACGCCCTGCAGCAGCACGAACTGCCAGAGCGCGGTCGCCTGCGCCGCGCCGACATAGCCGGCGCAGAGTGCGAGCGCGCCGAGGACGAGCGGCGCGAGGACGCCGAACCTGTCCGCGAGCCTACCCATCGCGACGCCGCCGAGGGCGAAGCCCAGCATCGTGGCGCTGTAGGGCAGGGAGGCGCCGCCGCGCGCGGCGCCGAACTCGGCCTGCACGGCGGGGAGCGCGACGACGACGGACCAGATGCCGACGCCGCCAACGGTCGAGATCGCGAGCGACGCCGCGAGGCGTCGCCAGGCGTAGGGGGATTCCGGTATCGAGGGCGGCGTCGCGGTCGCGTCGCCGCCTCCGGCGGCGCGCGTCATCGCTTCGACCTCGGGATTC
>VGDA01000508.1 GCA_016869915.1 Alphaproteobacteria bacterium | reverse complement strand
GGCGGCTCGGCCTGCCCTTCTCGCCCGACGCGGCGGACATGCTCGCGCGCTGCCGGCCGGACTTCGTCTTCGTGACGCCGCGGCACGACAGGGCGCTGGAGGAGATCGCGCCCGTCCTCGACCGCCGCCTGCCCTTCCTCGTCGAGAAGCCGATGGGCATCGATGGCCGCGTCGCCGCCGAGGTCGCGCGGCGCGCCGCGGCCGCGGGCGCCTGGGCCGCGCCGGCGCTGCCCAACCGCCTGCTGGAGATCTGGGACCGCGTCGATCGCCTGTCGGGCGAGGGCCGGCTCGGCACCGTGATGCATGCGAGCTTCCGCCTCATCAACGGGCCGCCGGGGCGCTACCGCACGCTGCACCGCGTGCCGTGGATGCTCGACCCGGCGATCGGCGGCGGCGGCGCGCTGCGCAACCTCGGCATGCATGGCGCGGACGCGATCCTGCGCCTCGCGCGCGGCGCCGAGCCGCTCCTGCACGCCGCGCGCACCACGGCGCATGGCCATGGCGAGCGCGTCGACGAATACGCGAGCGCGCTGATGACGCTTCCCGGCGGCGCGGTCATGCAGATGGAGGCCGGCTACAGCTGGGCGCCGCCCACCGGCGGCGACTTCGAGTGGCGCATCGCGGCGACCGGCGCGTACCTGCAGCAGGGGAAGGGCCGGCTCGTGGTGCGGATGGCCGACGGCGCGGTCGAGGAGCTCGAGACCGTCCAGCCCAGCTACCAGCCGATGGTCGAGCGCGTGCTCGCGGACTTCGCCGCGGGCCGGCCGCCCTTCGCGACGCTCGCCGAATGCGCCGCCGCGACCGCCCTGTGCGACCGCGTCTACGAGGCGGCGGCGCGGCCGGGTTGAGGCCGGATCACCCCGCGAGGCGCGCGCGCCAGGCCGCGTCGCGCGGCGACGGACGGCGTTGCAGGCGCCGGTCGAGCAGCGCGCGCGCCTTCGCCGCCTGGCCGCTGCGCATCAGCGCGACGAGCAGCGTGTCCTCGAAGACCTCGCGCTGGGCGCCGCTGCCACCGACGCGCGGCACCTCCGCCAGCACCGGCTCGACGAGCCGCACGCAGGCCTCGTCGTCGCCCTCGGCGAAGGCGAGGACGGCGCGGCACAGCGCCGGCACGACGGGCCCGGCGGCGAGCGTCCCGGCCTCGACCAGCGCGGCGAGTTCGCCGACGCGGCGCTCCACGGCCTCGCGCCGGCCCGTCGCGGCGTCGAGCATCGCCATGTGGACGTCGGCAAAGGGAAGACCGGCGCGCGGATGCATCGGCCCGGCATAGGCGGCGACCTCGTCCCAGGCGCCGGCTGGCGCCTCGAGGCCATGGGCGCGCATGCGCCAGAGGAAGGAGACGCAATCGCTCAGCACGTTGAGCGGCAGGCCGAGCGAGGCGGAGGGCTGGACATGCCGCTCGTAGAGGGCGAGCGCCCCGGCGACGTCGCCGCGCTCCAGCGCCGCGAGCGCGCCATGCCAGGCGAGATGCCCGTGCAGCGTGCCGCTTCGGTCATAGCCGGGAAGCCACGCGGCAAGGAGGCGCGCGGCCTCGTCGCCGGCGCCGCCCTCGAACATCGCGTGCGCGAGCGCGTGGACCGCGTTCGCGTTCTCGCGCCGCAGGCCGAGCGAGCGCTCCGCCATCGCGCGGCCGCGCGCGACCGCGCCGTTCTCCGCATGCGACCAGCCGCGGTAGTTGAGGAACCACCAGTCGTCGTCGGCGAAATGCGCGGCATGGCGCTCGCACAGGTCGACGCGCGCCTGGTCATGCGTGGCCATGCCGGAAAAGGCCAGCAGCCCGAAGGCGCCGAGCGGCAGGCCCAGCACGACGACGTCGCGCGGCCATTCGCCGGCATGCGCCAGCACGCGCCGCAGCGCCTCGGCCGACCTGCCATGGATGGCATGGGCGAGCACCTCGACATGGCTGCGCTCGCGCGCGTCGCCGTTGCGCGCGGCGATCGCGCCCGCTACCGCGATGCGCGCGCGGGCCGCCTCCGCCTCGCCGCGCACGCCATGCAGGCGCGCGCGCGCCGCATGCGCCAGCGCGAAATCCGGATCGGCGGCGATCGCGTCGTCGAGCGGCCCGGCCGCGCCCGGCCAGGCGGAGAGCATGAGGTCGATGCCCTCGCGATAGCGCGCAGCGGCGAGCCCGGAGGAGGTCGAGAGCGGGAGGCCTCGGGAATCCGCATGAGGTCTGGACGACAATCGAGGCTCCCCCCGGTCGAGGCCGGGACAAGGACCGGGACGAAGGACACGCGGCACGACGCGCCGCGCGACGAGGCTGCGGTCAGCCCGCGACCTCGCGCTGCAGGATGGACGACGCGCGCTCGGAGCAGACGAGCACGGCGTGCAGCCGCGCGCGCGTCAGGGCGACGAAGAGGCGCCGGCGCTCGCGCGCGCCGAACGCCCCGAAGTCGATCTCGGTGACAACGACCGCGTCGGCGGCCTGTCCCTTGAAGCGATGCACCGTGTCGACGAGGAGGCTCCCCTCTGTCCGCAGCGCGGCGCCATCGGCGCCGTATCCCGCGGGCCGCGCGACGGGCTGGCCGGCGATCGCGCCCGGCCCGCCCGCGCCGGCGATGCGGCTCGTGGCGAGGCCGCGATAGCTGAGCACCGCGATCGCCTCCGGCGCGTAGCCCGCGCGCAGCATGCCGGCGACCGCCTCCTCGGTCGCCACGACGGGGGAGTCGCCATCGCCGTGCATGATCCATCCCGGATCGAAGCCGGGCACCGGCCCCCCCC
>VGDA01000507.1 GCA_016869915.1 Alphaproteobacteria bacterium | reverse complement strand
GCCTGGCTCAAGGCCAAGGGCGTCAGGCGCGTCTTCTGCTGCGGCCTCGCCACGGATTTCTGCGTCGCCTGGACCGCGCTCGACGCGCGCAGGCTCGGCTTCGAGGCGATCGTGGTCGAGGATGCCTGCCGCGCCATCGACCTCGACGGCTCGCTCGCCCGCGCCTGGGAGGCGATGGCGAAGGCCGGGGTCGCGCGTGCCCGCGCCGAGGCGATCGCGTGAGCGCCGCCATGCCGACCCTTCCCGATCCCTCCCGCCTGCTGCGCCTCGACGGCGAGGTGGCGATCGTCACCGGCGGCGCGCGCGGCATCGGCGCCGCCGCCGCGGGGCTGATGGCCGCCGCCGGCGCCACCGTCGTCGTCGCCGACCGCGACGAGGCCGAGGCCGCCACGCTCGCCGCCGCGCTCGCCGCGCGCGGCCATGCGGCGCACGCCGTCGCGATCGACGTCACCTCCGAGGACTCCGTCGCCGCCGCCTTCGCCGCCATGCGCGAACGCCATGGCCGGCTCGACGTCCTGGTCAACAACGCCGGCATCGCGCTGCGCCGGCCGACGGCCGAGCTCGCGCGCGCCGACTGGGACAAGGTCGTCGCGGTGAACCTCACCGGCGTCTTCCTCTGCGCGCAGGCCGCGGCGCGGATCATGATCGCCGACGCGCGCGCGGGGCGCATCGTCAACACGGCCTCGATCATGGGGCTGTCGGGCGGCGGGCTCTACCCGAACATCTCCTACCAGGCGACCAAGGGCGCGGTGGTGAACCTCACCCGCGCGCTCGCCGTCGAATGGGCGGGCCACGGGATCCGCGTCAACGCGGTGGCGCCGACCTGGGTGCGCACCGAGCTGACGAAGGCGCTGTTCGAGACGCCCGAGCTGCTCGCGCGCATGCAGGCGGTGAGCCCGCTCGGCCGCTTCCCCGAGCCCGCGGACATCGCGGCGGCGATGCTGTTCCTTGCGAGCGGCGCGTCGTCCTTCGTCACCGGCCACGTGCTGGCCGTCGACAGCGGCTTCCTGGCGCAGTAGCGGCGCTCACGCGGCGAGCGGCAGGGCGTACTCGGCCTCGGCGACGTAGCTCGGCCCGCCGGAATGGCGCAGGCTGGAGAACAGCGTGAAATGCCCGACGCGGAAGGGGCCGGCGCGGAACAGCGCGTGGTGCGCGAGGAAGGCCTGGGCGCGCAGCACCGGGGCGCCGGCGCAGCGCGCCAGCGTCACGTGCGGCCGCCAGCGCCGCTCCTCAGGCGGGAAGCCCATGCGCACGAGCGCGGAATCGACGTTGCGGCGCAGCTGCTCGAGCCGCTCGTTGCGTTCCACGCCGGCCCAGAGCGCGCGCAGCTCGTCGCCGGTGGAGAAATGCCCGACGCTCCTCAGCGACATGTCGAAGCCCGGCGCGCGCACGCGCGTCAGGGCGTCATGCGCGTCCTCGGCGTCGGCCTCGGTGACGTCGCCGATGAAGCGCAGCGTCAGGTGCATGCTGTCCGGCGCCACCCAGTCCGCGCCCGGCACGCCGCCGCAGAGGCCGCAGAGGGCGTGGCGCACGTCCTCGGGAAGCTCGAGCCCGACGAAAAGACGGATCATCCGGCCCCTCCATGCGCGCAAGGCGCGAGCGTCCCGCGATTCGACCGCAGCGGCAAGGCTTGCGCGCCGCCGCGCGAGGCGCGCAATCTGACGCCGACATGAGCCTTCCGGATTTCCGTTCCGCGACGTTCCTGCGAAGCCACATCGCGTGGATGACGTCCTTCCTGCACCCGCGCTGCATCGACCCGCGCGGCGGCTTCTTCCACTACTACGGCCTCGACGGCACGCCCTTCGACCGCGACCGCCGCTCGCTGGTGAGCTCGTCGCGCATGGTCGTGGGCCTCGCGATGGCCGCGCGCGCGCTCGGCACCGACGCCTACGACGCGGCGATCCGCCACGGGCTCGCCTTCCTGCGCGAGGCGCATCGCGATCCCGCGACCGGCGGCCATGCCTGGCAGCTCGCCTGGCGCGACGGCGCCTGGCGCGCCAGCGACCCCGCGAACCAGTGCTACGGCCACGTGCACGTGCTGCTCGCGCATGCCCATGCGCTCGCGGCGGGCTTCGGCGAGGCGCGGGCCTGGCTCGACGAGACCTTCGCGACGATGGAGCGCCATCTCTGGGAGCCGGCGCACGGGCTCTATGCCGACGTCGCCTCGCCCGACTGGTCGTCGATCGATCCCTATCGCGGCCAGAACGCCAACATGCATGGCTGCGAGGCGATGCTCGCCGCGCATGCCGCGACCGGCGAGGCCCGCTTCCTCGACCGCGCCGCGACGATCGCGCACGCGATCTGCGTGCGCCAGGCCGCGCTGACCGGTGGCCTCGTCTGGGAGCACTACCGCGCCGACTGGTCGCCCGACTGGGACTACGCGCGCGGCGACTTCTCCAACAGCTACCGGCCCTGGGGCTTCCAGCCGGGCCACCAGGCGGAGTGGGCGAAGCTGCTCGTGCAGCTCCATGCGCGCCGCCCGGAGCGCTGGATGCTGCCGCGCGCGCGCGCGCTTTTCGACGCGGCGCTGGCGCGCGGCTGGGACGCGGCGCATGGCGGCCTTGCCTACAGCCTCGAGCCCGACCTCTCGGTCGCCAACGCCGACAAGTACTTCTGGGTCCAGGTCGAGGCCGCCGCCGCCGCCGGGCTGCTCGCCCGCGCCACCGGCGAGGACGGCTACGCGCGCGCGCATGACCGGCTCTGGGCCTATTGCTGGGAGCACCTCGT
>VGDA01000506.1 GCA_016869915.1 Alphaproteobacteria bacterium | reverse complement strand
ATCGCCGCGCCCGAGGTGGAGGCGGCGCTGCTGATGCACCCCGCCGTCGCCGAATGCGGCGTGGTCGGCGCACCCGACGCCGAGCGCGGGCAGGTCGTGAAGGCCCATGTCGTGCTCCGGGAGGGCTACCTTCCGGGCGACGCGCTGGTCGCCGAGCTGCAGGACTTCGCCAAGAAGACGATCGCGCCCTACAAGTATCCCCGGGCGATCGCCTTCCACAACAGGCTGCCGCGCACGGAGACGGGAAAGCTCCAGCGCTTCCGCCTCCACGAGCTCGGGTGAGCGCGATGGCGACGCAGGCCCAGGACCTCTCCGCCGCACGACGCTTCGCGCGTGCCCGGCGCATCCGCTTCGAGCATTGCGACCCCGCCGGCATCGTCTTCTTCCCGCAATACCTCGTGATGTTCGTCTCGCACCTGGAGGACTGGATCGTGGAGGAACTCGGCATCCTCTATTCGGAGCTGATCGGCGCGAGGCGCGTGGGGCTGCCGACGGTCTCGCTCTCCTGCGAGTTCCTCCATCCCAGCCGGATGGGCGACGAGGTGAGCCTGGGGCTGCGCGTCGCGCGGCTCGGCAACAGGTCCTTCGCGCTCGAACTGGACTGCAGCGACGGCGAGCGCAAGCGCGTGCGCATCCGCCAGTCGATCGTCACCACCAGCCTCGACACGCATCGACCGATCCCGGTGCCGGCGGACCTGCGCGCCGCGATGACGCGCTTCGACCCGGGCGCCGCCATGCGCGGCGCGGGAGGCTGAGATGGCGGCGCTCCTTCCCCCGGGCTGGCCTCGACCGCGCGGCTATGCCAATGGCGTCTCGGCGCGTGGCCGCATGGTGTTCGTCGCCGGCATGATCGGCTGGGACGCGGAAGGCAGGTTCGTCGAGGGCGGGATCGCCGCGCAGGCGCGGCAGGCCCTCGCCAACGTCGTGGCCGTGCTCGCGGCTGGCGACGCGCGCCCGGAGCACATCGTTCGCATGACCTGGTACGTCACCGACTGCAGGGCCTATCTCGACGCGGCGCGGGAGATCGGCGCCGCCTACCGCGAACTGGTCGGCACCTACGATGTCGCGATGACCGCGGTCGAGGTCAGCGCGCTCGTCGAGGAGCGCGCGCTGGTCGAGATCGAGGCGACGGCCGTGGTGCCGGAGTGAGCATGCGCGCGCCGACGCGCCGTGGCCTCGTCGCGCGCCTCGGCGCCGTCCCTGTGCTGCTGCTGCCCGCGGCATGCGCGCAGACCACGGCGCAAGCGCCGCCGCGCATCGGCGGTCCGGTCTTCGACGATGGTGGCGCGAGGCTCCAGGCCTACGCGTCGCCGCTCGGTGGCTTCCCGCGCGCCGACAGGTCGAATTGGTGGCGCGCGAGCCACTCGGTGGACGGCTTCTCGCGCCTCGACGAAATCTGGACGGCCAATGTCGTGCGGCGCGGCCCGACCGCATCGGCGTGGAAGCGCCCGGCGATGGAACCCGAGGTCTCCTACCAGGGCGCGCCGCGCGTCGGCGCGGGACGCTTCGACGTCGACGCGTATCTCGAGCGCAATCCGGCGACAGGCCTCGCGGTGGTCCAGGGCGACACGCTGCTCGTCGAGCGCTACCGCTACGGGCGGCGCGACACGCATCGCCTGACCTCCTTCTCGATGGCGAAGACGATCGTGGCGATGCTCGTCGGCATCGCGGTCGAGGACGGGCGCATCGCCTCGATCGAGGACCACGCCGATCGCTACGTCCCCGGCCTCGCGGGCAGCGAGTACGGCCGCACGCCGCTGCGCCATCTCCTGACCATGTCGTCCGGCGTCGATTTCCGCGAGGAATACGACGGCAACGACGACAGCGCACGCCTGTCGCGCGCGACCTTCGTCGGGCAGTCGGCGGGCGGCGCGGCCGCGGCGCTGCTCTTCGATCGCCGCGGCGCGGAGCCAGGCCGCCGCTGGTACTACGCGTCCGCGGAGACCTATGTCCTCGCGCTCGTCCTGCGCGCGGCCATCGGCCGGCCGATCGCGGATTATCTCTCGGAGCGGATCTGGCAGCCGATGGGGGCGGAGGCGGATGCCAACTGGCTCGTCGAGGCCACGGGCATCGAGGTCGGCTACATGGGCTTCAACGCGGTGCTGCGCGACTATGCGCGCCTCGGCCTGCTGCTTGCCGATGGCGGGAAGGCCGGGGGCCGCCAGCTCGTGCCGCCGGCATGGCTGCGCGAGATGACCCGTGCCCATTTCTCCGGCGCGCAGACGGGCCGCTGGTACGGCTACGGCTTCCAGACCTGGGTCTTCCCCGACAATGACGGGAGCTTCGCGCTGCTGGGCGTGCGCGGCCAGGCGATCTTCGTCGATCCGGCCCGCAGGCTGGTGCTGGTGCACACGGCCGTGCGGCCGGATGCGCGCGACCCGGGGGGAGCCGACACGACGGCGCTCTGGCGCGGCCTGAGGGCGAGCCTCGCCCGCTGAGCGTCCAAGGCGAGCCATGCCCCTTCCCGGCGGCGGGGAATCGGGTAGGGTCGCATCAATCGCAAAGAGAGGAAGACGCCATGAGAATGACGACCGAGGAAGCCTTCGTGAAGATCCTGCAGATGCATGGCATCGAGCACGCCTTCGGCATCATCGGCTCCGCCTTCATGCCGATCTCGGACCTCTTCCCGAAGGCGGGCATCCGCTTCTGGGACGTGGCGCAGGAGACCAATGGCGGGCTGATCTGCGACGGCTACACGCGCGCCACCGGCAAGATGGCGATGGTGATCGCGCAGAACG
>VGDA01000505.1 GCA_016869915.1 Alphaproteobacteria bacterium | reverse complement strand
CGTCCCTGGCCGCGAGCTGAAGCCGATGGTCGACGACCTGAAGCAGAAGCTGGGTTCCGGGGTCGCCGTCCTCGTCTCGGTCGAGGACGGCAAGGCTTCCGTGGTCGCCGGCGTGACCGACGACCTCAAGGGCCGCGTCGACGCCGTGGCGCTGGTGCGTGCCGCCGTGGCCGAGCTCGGCGGCAAGGGCGGCGGCGGGCGCCCTGACATGGCCCAGGGCGGCGGGCCGGATGGCGCGAAGGCGGAGCAGGCGCTGGCCGCGATCCGCCGGGCGATCGCCGGCGGCGGCTGACGCGCGGCGGCGTCTCGCGACGCCGCGGCGGAAAAGGAAAGGGCGGCGCGATCCATCGCGCCGCCCTTCGTGCCTCCGGGCGCGGGACGGGTCCCGCACCGCGGCGTCAGCCCATCGCCTTGCGGAGATTGGCGTCGACCTTCTCGAAGAACTGCGTCGTCGTCAGCCACTTCTGGTCGGGGCTGACGAGGATCGCGAGGTCCTTGGTCATGTCGCCGTCCTCGACCGTGTCGATGCAGACCTTCTCGAGCGTGCGGGCGAAGTTCCCGACCTCGGGCGTGCCGTCGAACTTGGCGCGGTACTCGAGGCCGCGGGTCCAGGCGAAGATCGACGCGATCGGGTTCGTCGAGGTCTCCTTGCCTTTCTGGTGCTCGCGGTAGTGGCGCGTCACCGTGCCATGCGCGGCCTCTGCCTCGACCGTGCCGCCATCCGGCGTCATCAGCACGGAGGTCATCAGGCCGAGCGAGCCGTAGCCCTGCGCCACGGTGTCGGACTGCACGTCTCCGTCGTAGTTCTTGCAGGCCCAGACGAAGGCGCCGGACCACTTGAGCGCCGAGGCGACCATGTCGTCGATCAGGCGGTGCTCGTAGGTCAGGCCCTTCGCCTTGTAGGTGTCGGCGAACTCCGTCTCGAAGACCTCCTGGAAGATGCCCTTGAAGCGCCCGTCATAGGCCTTGAGGATCGTGTTCTTCGTCGAGAGGTAGACCGGGTAGCCGCGCGCGATGCCGTAGTTGAGGCAGGCGCGCGCGAAGCCGCGGATCGACTCGTCGGTGTTGTACATCGCGAGCGCGACGCCCGAGCCCTTGAAGTCGTAG
Source organism: Alphaproteobacteria bacterium (assembly GCA_016869915.1). Lineage (GTDB taxonomy): Bacteria > Pseudomonadota > Alphaproteobacteria > CACIAM-22H2 > CACIAM-22H2 > CAIOSQ01. Next base: position 1,640 of record VGDA01000505.1, on the reverse strand, counting down.
ACCTCGCGTGTCTCCGGCTGGCCGCCCGCCGGCGTGTAGGTGATGGTCAGCTTGCCGGGGCCGGGGACCTTGAAGTCGGTCGCGCGGTACTGGTCGCCGAAGGCATGGCGGCCGACGATGATCGGCTGGGTCCAGCCCGGCACCAGGCGCGGGACGTTCTTGCAGATGATCGGCTCGCGGAAGATCGTGCCGTCGAGGATGTTGCGGATCGTGCCGTTGGGCGACTTCCACATCTGCTTGAGGCCGAACTCCTTCACGCGGGCCTCGTCCGGCGTGATGGTCGCGCACTTCACGCCGACGCGATGCGCCTTGATGGCGTTGGCGGCGTCGATCGTGACCTGGTCGTTCGTCTTGTCGCGATACTCGACCCCGAGGTCGAAGTACTTCAGGTCGACGTCGAGGTAGGGGAGGATGAGGCGCTCGCGGATCATCTTCCAGATGATCCTCGTCATCTCGTCGCCATCGAGCTCGACGATCGGGTTCGTGACCTTGATCTTGGGCATGCGCGTTGTCTCCGGCTGCAAGGACGGCGCGTTTTAGCGGATCGCGCCCGCGAAGTCAGGTCTCCTGATCTCGGCTCGACCCTCAGATCCGGTCGGCCCGGACGGGCTTGCGGGCGGGCGGGGCCGCGCGGATGGCGTCGAGGACGTCGTCCACGCGGGGCACGACCGAGAAGAAGCCGAGGAAGCTCCGCTGGACGTAGCGCCGACGCACCATGTGGCGCACCAGGTCCGCGAGCGGCTTCCAGTATCCACCGATGTCGCAGACCACGACCGGCTTGTCGTGGAGCGACAGCTGCCGCCAGGTGAGGATCTCGAAGGTCTCGTCGAGGGTGCCGGGGCCGCCCGGGAGGACGACGAAGGCGTCGGACCTGGCGAACATCGTCGCCTTGCGCTCGTGCATGTTGGCCGTGACGATGAGTTCCGAGCAGCCCGTGTGACCGACCTCGCGCCGCATGAGGTGCTCCGGGATGACGCCGACGACCCGTCCGCCCCCTGCAAGCGCGCCCTCCGCCGCCGCGCCCATCATCCCGACCCGTCCGCCGCCATAGACGAGCTCGATCCCGGCGCGCGCGAGGATTCCGCCGAAGCGCCTGGCCTCGCGGCGATGCGTCGCGGCGGCCCGCTCGGAGGAACCGCAGAAGATGCAGACGGAACGGGGTGTGGTCATCGGGTCGCCGCCAGTTGTGCCTGTCGATGCGCCAGCATAACCTCCGGCCGTTGCGTGGGCGTGGGCAAAGCGCCCGCGTCGGCGCCATTCCGAAGGGAACCACATGAACAAGTCCGCCATCCTGGCCATCGCGATCGCGGCGACGACGGCGCTCACCGGCGTCGGCTACGCCGTCGCGCAGAGCCCTGCCGCCTCGATCGAGCAGCGCCAAGCTGCAATGAAGATGAACGGCGCGTCGATGAAGACGCTGGTGCCGATGGCGCGTGGCGAAGCGCCGTGGAACCAGGCGGCGGCCGTCCAGGCCCTCGAGAACCTGCATCGCGTCGGCCAGCAGACCGTCGCGATGTTCCCGCGCGGCTCGGGCGCGGAATCCGGCACGAAGACCGCGGCGCTCGCCGCGATCTGGGACAAGGCGCCGGAGTTCACGGCTGCCGCGAAGGCGCAGTCGGACGCCGCCGAGGCGCTGCTCA
>VGDA01000504.1 GCA_016869915.1 Alphaproteobacteria bacterium | reverse complement strand
CCTGCTGGTCGCCGTTGGACGAATGATCGCGCGCATGCCGCGCCTTCGATGCGTCGTCGTCCGTGCAGGTGCCTCGTGCCGCGGCGCTCCATCCCTCGTCTGGACAGCGCCGCTCGGGGAAAGCTAAATCACGCGCCCCTTCCCGGGATCGCTTCCGGGCTGCAGGCGCTGGCGCTCGCGGCGTCCCGTCCAGGGACAGGACAAGGCGAGCCGCCCGGCGGACAACCCGAACATCGAGGCGCCCGTTCATGGCATCGGCCAACGAGATCCGCTCCGCGTTCCTGGACTATTTCGGCAAGAACGGCCACCAAGTCGTTGCTTCGTCGCCCCTTGTCCCGCGCAACGACCCGACGCTGATGTTCACCAACGCGGGCATGGTGCAGTTCAAGAACGTCTTCACGGGGCAGGAGACGCGCGGCTACCAGCGCGCCGCGACCTCGCAGAAATGCGTGCGCGCCGGCGGCAAGCACAACGACCTCGAGAATGTCGGCTATACCGCGCGCCACCACACCTTCTTCGAGATGCTCGGGAACTTCTCCTTCGGCGACTACTTCAAGGAGAGGGCGATCGAGCTCGCCTGGAACCTGATCACCCGGACCTACGGGGTCGACAAGGACAGGCTTCTCGTCACGGTCTACCACGACGACGACGAGGCGGCCGGCCACTGGCGCAGGATCGCGGGTCTCCCCGATTCCCGGATCATCCGCATCGCCACCTCCGACAATTTCTGGGCGATGGGCGACACGGGGCCGTGCGGCCCGTGCTCCGAGATCTTCTACGACCACGGCCCCGGCATCGCCGGCGGCCCGCCCGGCAGCGCGGATGCCGATGGCGACCGCTTCATCGAGATCTGGAACCTGGTCTTCATGCAGTTCGAGCAGGTCGCGCCCGGCGAACGTGTCGCGCTGCCCAAGCCCTCGATCGACACCGGCATGGGGCTCGAGCGCATCACCGCCCTGCTCCAGGGCAAGCACGACAACTACGACACCGACCTGCTGCGACGCCTGATCCTCGCCTCCGCCGATTGTTCCTCGACCGATCCCGATGGCAGCCACAAGATCTCGCATCGCGTCGTCGCGGACCACCTGCGCGCCGCGTCCTTCCTGATCGCGGACGGCGTCCTGCCCTCCAACGAGGGGCGAGGCTACGTGCTGCGCCGCATCATGCGCCGCGCGATGCGCCACGCCCACATGATGGGCTGCAAGGATCCGCTGATGTTCCGCCTCGTGCCGGCGCTGGCGGCGATGATGGGCCAGGCCTATCCCGAGCTGGTGCGCGCGCAGCCGCTGATCACCGAGACGCTCAAGCTCGAGGAGACGCGCTTCAAGGAGACGCTTGATCGCGGCCTGCGCCTGCTCGACGAGGCGACGGCCTCGCTCGGCGCCGGTGGCGTGCTCGGTGGCGAGGTCGCCTTCCGCCTCTACGACACGTTCGGCTTCCCGCTCGACCTGACGCAGGACGTCCTGCGCGGGCGCGGCATGAAGGTCGACACCGACGGCTTCGCCGCTGCGCTCGAGAAGGCGCGCGCCGCGGCGCGCGCGTCCTGGGCCGGCTCCGGCGAGACCGGGACGGAGAAGATCTGGTTCGCCCTGCGCGAGCGCGTCGGCGCGACCGAGTTCCTCGGCTACGACACCGAGGTCGCCGAGGGCCAGGTCGTCGCGATCCTGCGCGACGGCGCGGAGGCGGCGGAGCTCTCCGCCGGCCAGGACGGGATCGTGCTCGTCAACCAGACGCCGTTCTACGGCGAGTCCGGCGGCCAGCTCGGCGACACCGGCGCGATCCGCTCCGCCGGCGCGCGCTTCGAGGTCGCCGACACGCAGAAGAAGCTCGGCGACCTCCACGCCCATCTCGGCCGCCTGTCCTCCGGGACGCTGCGCGTGGGCGACGCCGTGGAACTCGCGGTCGATGGCGAGCGCCGCTCCGCCATGCGCGCCAACCATTCCGCGACGCACCTGCTGCATGCGGCGCTGCGCGCGCGGCTCGGCGAGCATGTCACGCAGAAGGGCTCGCTGGTCGGTCCGCAGCGCCTGCGCTTCGACATCTCGCATCCGGCGCCGATCACGGCCGAGGACGCGCACGCGGTCGAGGCGGCGGTGAACGCCTCGGTCCTGTCCAATGTCGACGTCGTGACGCGGCTGATGAGCCCCGACGACGCGGTCGGGGCCGGCGCGCTCGCCCTCTTCGGCGAGAAATACGGCGACGAGGTCCGCGTCGTCTCGATGGGCGGGACGGATGGCGGATCGTCACTGTCGACCGAGCTCTGCGGCGGCACGCATGTCCGCAGGACCGGCGACATCGGCCTCTTCAAGATCGTGTCCGAGGGCGCGGTCGCCGCGGGCGTGCGCCGCATCGAGGCGGTCACGGGGCGCGGCGCGCTCGCCTATCTCGATGAGCAGGAGCGCATCGTGCGCGAGACCGCCGCCGCGCTGAAGGCGGCGCCCGCCGACCTGCCCGCGCGCGTGGCCGCCCTGGCGGAGGAGCGCCGCCGCCTGGAGCGCGAGCTCGCCGAGGCGCGCCGTGCGCTGGCCACCGGGGGAGGTGCTCCCGCGGGTCCCGCGATCGAGGAGATCGGCGGCGTGAAGGCTTGCCTGCAGAAGCTCGAGGGCGTCCCTGGCCGCGAGCTGAAGCCGATGGTCGACGACCTGAAGCAGAAGCTGGGTTCCGGGGTCGCCGTCCTCGTCTCGGTCGAGGACGGCAAGGCTTCCGTGGTCGCCGGCGTGACCGACGACCTAAAGGGTCACGTCGATGCC
>VGDA01000503.1 GCA_016869915.1 Alphaproteobacteria bacterium | reverse complement strand
AAGAAGCTGCGCGAGCGCGGCATCATGAAGGGCGAGAGCAAATACTATGTGAGCCTGGCCCATACCCAGGCCGACATCGATCACACGATCGGCGCCTGGACCGACGCCGTCGCCGAGCTGAAGACGGGGGCAGGGGCGTGACGCGACAGCGCGTCATGGCGCGACGGTGCGCTCACCTGAGCGCTGCGCTTGCCGCCGATGCCAATCGCGGGGGGAAAGATGGATCAACAGACCTTTGACTTCATCGTCGTCGGCGCCGGCTCGGCAGGCTCGGTCCTGGCCAACCGGTTGAGTGCCGATCCCCGGCACAAGGTGCTGGTGCTGGAGGCCGGGCGGGAAAGCCATCCCTGGTCGTGGATCCCGGTCGGCTTCGCCAAGCTGATCGACAACCCCAAAGCGAACTGGCTCTACGCGTCGGAGCCCGAGGCGGCGACGGGCCAGCGCCGCATCCCGATCCCGCGCGGCAAGCTGCTGGGCGGCTCCTCGTCGATCAACGGCATGGTGTTCGTGCGCGGCCAGGCGCAGGACTACGACACCTGGGCGCAGCTCGGCAATCGCGGCTGGAGCTATCGCGAGGTGCTGTCGATCTTCCGCGACATGGAGAGCTTCCAGGGCGATGCCGACGAGGAGTATCGCGGCCGCAACGGACCGCTGAAGGTGACCGAGAGCAAGGAGCGCGGCGCGATCTACGACGCGCTGATCAAGGCCGCCGGCCAGGTCGGCATCGAATACACCAAGGACTACAACGGTGCCAGGCAGGACGGCATCGGCATGACCCAGGCGACCATCCGCGGAGGGCGCCGCATGAGCACCGCGGTCTGCTACCTCGATCCCGCCCGCAGCCGTCCGAACCTGACCATCGTCGCCAACGCGCTGACCGAAGGCCTTCTGTTCGACGGCAAGCGCTGCGTCGGCGTGCGCTACAACGTGCAGGGCCAGCTTCGCGAAGCGCGCGCTGCCCGCGAAGTGGTCGTCAGCGCCGGCGCGATCAACTCGCCGCAACTGCTCGAGCTCTCCGGCATCGGCCAGCCGGAGCGGCTGAAGGCGGTCGGCATCGAGGTGCGCCACGAGCTCAAGGGCGTGGGCGAGAATTTGCGCGACCACTATTCGCCCCGGATGAAATGGACGGTGCCGCCCGCGCTCGGCATGACCTACAACGACAAGATGCGTGGGCTGGGGCGCGTCGGCCAGGCGCTGCGCTACGCGCTCAACCGCGGGGGGTTGCTCGGTCTGCCGGCGGCGCCGATCCGCGCCTATGTTCGCACCCGGGCCGGGCTCGAGGCGCCGGACGCGGCGATCTCCTGGATCCCGTTCCTGGTGGGCAATAACTTCAAACTGGCCAAGACCTCCGGCATCACCGCGATCACCAACATCCTGCGCTCGGAGAGCACCGGCAGCATCCATGTCGTGTCGAGCCGGCCGGACACGCCGCCCTCGGTCCGCTTCAACTTCCTGAGCGCGGCGCTCGACCGCGAGGTGACCTTGGAATCGATGCGCATCGTCAGGCGCATCATGACGGCACCGGCCATGGCCGATATCGCCACCGACGAGATCGCGCCTGGTGTGAACATCAGCGCCGACGACGAGCTGCTCGACTGGGTGAGGAACAACGCCGAGACCACCTACCATCCGGTCGGCACCTGCAAGATGGGTATGGATCCGATGGCGGTGGTCGACGACCAGCTGCGCGTGCGCGGCCTGGCGGGGCTGCGCGTCGCCGATGCCTCGATCATGCCGACCTTGACCTCGGGCAACACCAACGCGCCCTCGATCATGATCGGCGAGAAGGCCGCGAGGATGATACTGGCTTCGACCGACCAAGCCGTCGCGGCGTAGGTGGGCCCAAAGAGACCCACGGCGCTACGATTCTCCAGAGCATCGAGCGACTGATCGGACGCACCTGTCATCCCGAGCACAGCGAGGGATCTAGGCTGCCCTGGATCCCTCGCTGCGCTCGGGATGACAGAAAGTCCAACCTGCCCGGATATTGCTCTAAACTGGCATCGACCGGTTCTGTGGCGTGCATGCGTACGACGAACGTGCAAATTGATCTTGATCTGAATGACGTATGGGGAGTCCCCGAGGCGTTTGTGAAAAGGGCGGACCAGTTTCTGCGGGAAGGCGATATAGTTGTTTCAACAGCAAATAGTTGGAACTTGGTTGGAAAATGTTGCTGGGTTCCTGAGCTTCTATGGCCAGCGACGATAGGAGGCTTTGTCTCGGTACTGCGTGCGGACACCAGTAAGGCGAGAAGGCCATCGACGCGAGCGTCATCGAACGCCAGCCATCGGAGGACGGGCGCGTCATGCACGCGCATCTGAAGGTTCTGGGCGGCGAGGTGATGCTATTGGACGAGTTCGCGGAGTACGGCCAGTCCAAAGCGCTGCCGACGCTCGGCGGCACGACCTTCAACATGGTCGCCGCTCTGGCGAAGGCGCGCGATGTCGATGCGGCCATCGCGAAGGCCGAAGCCGCCGGCGCGAGCGTCGCGATGCCGGCGGCGGACATGTTCTGGGGCGCGTGCTTCGGAATGGTGCGCGATACCTTCGGCCATCTCTGGGCCTTCAACGCCGACGTCGCAAGTTAACTCGCCCGGCGGGGGCGGTCAGTTCGCGCCGACAGTGACTGTTCCCCGTCAGGGCTCATAGGACAGATTGAGGTGTTTGCGTAGCGGAGTGCTTTCGGCTCATCGTCACCGTTGAGAGGGACGAGGATGAGACCGATGAAGCAGCCGTCGCCGAATGGCACGGCGG
>VGDA01000502.1 GCA_016869915.1 Alphaproteobacteria bacterium | reverse complement strand
GGACCTCGACGCGTTCATGCATCGCGCGGACGCCCTCGCCGAGAGCCTGCTCGCGAGCGGCATCACCGCGATGAAGATCTGGCCCTTCGATCCGCCCGCGAAGGAAAACGAGGGCCTGTTCATCACCGCGGAGCAGATGAAGAAGGCGATCGAGCCCTTCGAGAAGATCCGCCGCGCGGTCGGCGACCGCATCGAGATCATGGTCGAGTTCCACTCGCTCTGGAACCTGCCGACGGCGAAGCAGATCGCCCGCGCGCTCGAGCCCTACAGGCCGACCTGGTACGAGGACCCGATACGGATGAACTCGCCCCAGGCGCTGGCGGAATACGCGCGCTCCACCGATGTCTGGGTCTGCGCGAGCGAGACGCTGGGCACGCGCTATCCCTACAAGGATATGCTGGAACGCGATGCCGTCGGCGTGGTGATGGTCGACCTCTGCTGGACCGGCGGCCTTACCGAGGGGCGCAAGATCGCCGCGCTCGCGGAGACCTACCACCGGCCCTTCGCGCCGCATGACTGCATCGGGCCGGTCGGCTTCGCCGCCGCCGTCCACACCTCGTTCAGCCAGCCCAACACGCTGATCCAGGAATCCGTGCGCGCCTACTACACGGGCTGGTACCGCGACCTCGTGACGGAGGTGCCGCGCATCGTCGACGGCCATGTCCTGCCGATGGAGGGGCCGGGCCTAGGCACCGAGCTGCTGCCATCGGTCTTCGAGCGGCCGGACCTCAGGGTCCGCCGCAGCTCGCTCTGACGCCACGCGCGAGGGAGGCATCCATGTCCCGCGTTGTCCACCGGAACCTCCGCGAGGCGCCGCCGGTCGCCGTGTCCGGCAGCGGCATCATGCTGCGCGACGCCTCCGGCCACGAGGTGATCGACGGCTCGGGCGGTGCGGCCGTCGCCTGCCTCGGCCATGGCCATCCGCGCGTCACCGCGGCGATGAAGGCGCAGATCGACCGGCTCTGCTACGCGCATACCGCGATCTTCAGCGCCGAGAGCGCGGAGCATCTCGCCGACATGCTGGTGGGCCATGCGCCGGGCGGGCTGACGCACGCCTATTTCGTGTCCTCGGGCAGCGAGGCGATGGAGGCCGCGCTCAAGATCGCGCGCCAGCATTTCCTCGAGGCGGGGCAGCCGCGCCGCACGCGCTTCATCGCGCGGCGCTAGTCCTACCACGGCAACACGCTGGGCGCGCTTGCCGCCGGCGGCAACGCCATGCGCCGCGCGCCCTACGAGCCGATCCTGTCGCAGGCCTTCAGCCATGTCTCGCCGTGCTACGCCTATCGCGACCAGCGCGCGGGCGAGAACGACGCGGCCTATGTCGCGCGCCTCGCCGCGGAACTCGAGGCGGAGTTCCAGCGCCTCGGTCCCGACACGGTGATCGCCTTCTGCGCGGAGACCGTGGTCGGCGTGGCGCTCGGCTGCGCGACCGCGCTTCCGGAATATTTCCGCGCGATGCGCCAGGTCTGCGACCGGCACGGCGCGCTGCTCATCCTCGACGAGGTGATGTCGGGCATGGGTCGCACCGGCACGCTTCATGCGTGGGAGCAGGAGGGAAGCGAGCATCTCGAACAGGCGTTTGATTTATATATATTTTTTGAAGCCGAGGCCCATCGAATACCAACAAATATACCAACAGTCCATTCCACGGCGGGGGTTCAGTTCCCGAAAGGGGGGGCGCAACCAAAGGGTTGGATGACGTGTGTATCACACAAGCGTTTTATCTATCTGACCGTCAGGCACTCACAGACGGCGGTCTCTGAACTTTCAAAATGCGAATAAAGCGACTCCGATTGGCTATGGTGATCTCGATCTCCGAGCCCTCCACGTAGCCGAGGATCTGCTGGACCGTCGGGTGACCCTTCGGGAGGAAGCCGTGGTCGGGATCGTTCCGGTTTTCAGTGATGGTGATAGTGACCGGTCGCTCGAGCTCGCTCGCGAAGGCGTAGGTAACGCAGTCCCCCACACGGATCCTGCTGTCCTCGGCGCTGGACGGCGCGGGCACCGACCCGACGTCGCCCGTCGGCCGGTCCATCATGGCGCCCGGCAGAGTCGCAGGCGGGACCTCCAGCGTGGTCTGTCGCTCTTTGCGAGCTGACTTCACTCGCTGCAGCCAGGTCTTCTGGACCGCCTTGGTCCGCACCTCAGCCTCCTTTAGGGATCCCTCCCGTCGCTTGCGCTCCGGCATCAACTCGGCCAACCGCCGCGTAAGTGCTTTCTCGAGCCGCCGTCGCTCCTGGACCGAGTCCTTGAACCAGTCAGTCGACCAGATGCGGTGGAACCGCCAGCCAAGCCCCTCGAGTATCTCCTGGCGCAGCCGATCACGGTCCCGAGCGCATCTGCTGGAGTGATAGCTCTTCCCGTCGCATTCGATGGCCATGATGTACCCCCAAGGCCAGCTGGGGTGGCGGACGCCGATGTCGATGAAGAAACCTTTCGAGCCGACCTGGGGGACGCCGTCGAAACCATGCCGTCGCAGCTCGTCAAGGACGCTCTCCTCGAAGGCATTCGCGGGCGGACCTTCCGACCCAGCCATCGCATCGATATGTCCCGTTGCAGCGAAAGCGAGATAGCCCCGGAAGGACTCCAGCCCGCGCCGTCCATTCTCCACGAGGACGTCGCTGGCAGTCAGCGAGGCGAAGATCCGGACCTGGTGCTTGGCGCGGGTGAAGAGGACATTGAGGCGGCGGTGCCCCGTGGCTCCCAGGATGGGGCCGAACCGCTGCATGACCCTTTCGCCCGGTCGGGCAGGACCGTAGACGC
>VGDA01000501.1 GCA_016869915.1 Alphaproteobacteria bacterium | reverse complement strand
CATCTGGCGCGAGAAGCTCGATGCCTATGCCGAGCCGCCGATGGACCCGGCGATCCGCGAGGAGCTTGCCGCCTTCGTCGCCCGCCGCAAGGCCGAGGGCGGCGTGAAGACGGATTTCTGAGCCATGGTTCCGCGCGTCGACGTCGCGCCGCTCCTCGGACCGCCCTGCGCGGCGCGCGACGCGGTCGATGCCGCGGTGCGCGACGCGGCCGCCGGCGCGGGGTTCATAGTGGCGCGCGGCCTGCCGCCCGGCGCGCCGCTCGACGCGGCGACACGCGCGCGGCTGCTCGCCGTGCTGGCGCTGCCGGACGAGGCGACACGACCGCTCTGGCGGCGGAAATTCGCGCCCGCCAACCCGAACGTCTATCGCGGCTGGTTCCCGCTGCAGCATGGCGAACGCACCCACAAGCTCGGCATCGACATCGGCCCGGACATCGCGCGCGCGGGCGCCGTCCGCGCCGACGACCTGCTGCGCGAGGCGACGCCGCTGCCGCCCGAGGAGGCCCTGCCGGGCTGGCGCGCGGCCGCTGCCGCCTACTACCTGGCGATGGAGGCGATCGGCGGCGCGCTGCTGCGATCCGTCGCGCGCGGGCTCGGGCTCGCCGAGGGGCATCTCGACCCGGCCTTCGGCGACGGCATCTCGACGCTGCGCCTGATCCGCTACCCGGCGCGCGAGGCGGCGAGCCTCGCGGGCATCGAGGGCATCGCCGCCGACGGCGACCGGCGCGGCCGGCACCTCGTCGGCGCGCCGCATGTCGATTCCGGCTTCGTGACGCTGCTGGCGCAGGACGGGGTCGAGGGCCTCCAGGCGCGCACGCGCGACGGCGCGTGGATCGACGTCCCGCCCGAGGAAGGCACGCTCGCGGTGAATTTCGGCGGCGTGCTCGAGCGCTGGACCGGGGGCCGCATCCGTGCCACCGAGCATCGCGTCGTCGGCGACGGGCGCGCGCGCATGTCGATCCCCTTCTTCCTGGAGCCCGCGGCGGAGGCCGTCGTCGCGCCGCTGCCCCTGCCGGGCTTCCCGTCCTTCGAGCCCTTCGCCTATGGCGACCACCTCTGGTCCGCCATGATGCGCTTCGTCGAGTTCCGCGGCCTCGAGGCCGCCCGCCTTCCCAGAGGAGCAAGAGCCGCATGAGCGACCAGACCGAGACCCAGGGACGGCGCGGCCGCGGCGGCGAGCGGCGCCCGCGCGACCGGCGCGGCGGCGTGCTCGCGCGCCAGATGCCGTGGCGCGAGCTGCGCAACCCCTACCGGCCGATGGAGATCATGTCGGCGGACGAGCTCGAGGCGATCCACCTCGCCTCGCTGGAGATCCTCGAGCGCATCGGCATCGTCGTGCAGTCCGAGCGCGCGCGCGTGCTCTGCCGCGCGGCGGGCTGCGAGGTGATGCCCGACGGCGTGCGGGTGCGGTTCCCGCGCGAGGTCGTGATGGCGGCGATCGCGCGCGCGCCGTCCAGCTTCCGGATGACGGCGCGCAACCGCGCGCGCGACGTGACGATCGGCGGGAACTCGGTCGTGTTCACGCCCGTGTCGAGCGCGCCGAACTGCTCCGACATCGTCGGCGGCCGGCGGCCGGGCACGACCGCGGACTTCCGCGACCTCGTGAAGCTCGCGCAGGGCTTCAACGTCTTCCACATGCTGGCCGGCTACCCGGTCGAGCCGATCGACATCCCCGTCCCGGTCCGCCACATGCAGGCCGTGCGGATGATGATCGAGCTCTCGGACAAGATCCCGCGTATCTACGCCCATAGCGTGCAGCGCGTGCGCGACGTGCTCGAGCTCGTGAGGATCTCGCACGGCGTGTCGCGCGAGGAGTTCGCGGCCGCGCATCGCTGCATCACCGTCATCAACACCAACTCGCCGCTGCAGCTCGACACGCCGATGGTCGAGGGCATCGTCGAGATGGCGGAGTGCAACCAGCCGGTCGTGGTGACGCCCTTCACCCTGGCCGGGGCGATGGCGCCGGTGACGCTGGCGGGCGCGCTCGCGCAGCAGAACGCCGAGGCGCTCTCCGCGCTGGCCATCGCGCAGTTCGCGCGGGCCGGCGCGCCGGTCGTCTACGGCGCCTTCACGACGGCGGTGAACATGCGCACCGGCGCGCCGACCTTCGGCACGCCCGAATACGCCAAGGCGGCCCTGGTCTCCGGGCAGCTGGCGCGGCGCTACAACCTCCCCTACCGCTCCTCGGGCATCGCCACCGGCAACGCTCCAGACGCGCAGTCCGCATGCGAGAGCATGATGTCGACCTGGTCCGCGGTGATGGGCGGCGTGAACATCCTCCACCACGCGGCGGGCTGGCTCGAGGGCGGGCTCACCGCGTCGTTCGAGAAGCTGGTGATCGACGTCGACGCGCTGCAGATGTTCTCGAGCTTCCTGCAGCCCGAGCGCGTCGACGCCGAGACCCTCGCGATCGACGCGATCGAGGAGGTCGGCCCCGGCGGGCATTTCTTCGCCTCCCCGCACACGCTCGCGCGCTACGAGACTGCGTTCTTCCAGCCCCTGCTCTGGGACTGGCGCAACTTCGAGACCTGGCGGCAGGACGGGGCGCTCGACGCCGCGCAGCGCTCGAACCGCCTCGCGCGCGAGGCGATCGAGGCGCACGAGGACCCGCCGCTCGACAAGGCGATGGCCGAGGAGATGGACGCCTTCATCGCGCGGCGCACCGCCGAGGGCGGCGCGCCGGTCAACTGACGGAGGCGCGCGATGATCCGCGACCGCGAGGCGATCGACGCCTTTCTCGCCCAGGTCAGGCGCCTCGTGCGCGAGGTCATGGTACCGCGC
>VGDA01000500.1 GCA_016869915.1 Alphaproteobacteria bacterium | reverse complement strand
GGGCGGGCGGGTGCGCGAGCTCGGGGGCGAGCGCAGCATCGAGGCCGGCGCCACGCGCCTGCTCCTCACGGCATGCTGCGACCTCGAGGCGATGCGCCCCGAGGACATCGACCTCGACCCCAGGCAGGTCGCCGACGCGGGTCGATTCGCGCGCTACCTCGCGGCCGAGCGTTTCGCGGGCACGGACCTCTCGGTCGACTGGACGGCCGCGGGCCGCATTGCCCACGAGGTGCTGATGCAAGGCCGGACGCAGGAGGCGGCGCAGGTCCTGGCGCGCCTCGGCGGCATCGAGGCCGCGGCCGCGGCGCCCGCCGTCGCGATGCTCGCCGACCTCGCGAGCCTGGGCGCGCGCGTCGACATGCCCGCCTTCCCGCCGACGCCATCCTCCGTGCGGGAGTCGCGCGCGCGGATCGGGCTCGCCCGCAAGCTCCTGGCGGCCTGCCGCGACCACGCGCTGGACGGGATCGCCGATCGCAGGGTGGATTTCGCCGAGGTCCTGCCGGACCTGCGCGTCCTGCCGACGGACATCGCCACGGCGATCCTGCTCTGCGACGGACGGCGCCTCGCCCTCGCGGGCGACACGCGTGCCGCGCTGACCCGGCTGCGCGCGACCGATCGCCCTGCCGGCATGGAGGACAATCCGCAATGGCTCGTCCTCGACGCGTTCCTGCTGGCACGGGCCGGGCAGGAGGAACTCTCGGCCTTCCGCAAGCGCCGCCTGCGCGAACTCCTCGCCGAGAACGGCGAGCGCATCGACCTGCGCCCGATGGAGCGCTTCGCAAGCCCGGTCGAGCTGCTCGGCGACGAGTTCGTCGCCTCCTACCTGGCGGTCCGCGGCGGCAGCTTCGGCGATCGCAGGATCGACGTCGCCGCCATGTCCTCGGCGATCGCCAGCCTTCCACCGGCGGAACTCGCCGCGCGCATCGACGACCTCGCGTCCTGGCGCAGGACGATCGTCGAGCCGGCGCTCGCCGCGCGCATCGACCGCGCTATGGCGCGACGGCTGCTCGGCGCGGATGGCGTCGACGTCGCGGGCTCCCCGACCCATGCCTTCCAGGTCGCGTCGCTCTTCGCGGCCGCCCCGCACCTGCGCGACGTCGCGCAGGAGATGCGCCTCGCCAGTGCAGGCTTCGCCGCCTCGGCAGGGCTTGCCGACGCCGCACGGGGGGCGATCGGCGAGTTCCTTGCCGCTGGGGGCCCGGAAGACGCCGCTCGCATACCGCGCTTCGAGCAGGCGCTGGACCGGTACGTCGCCGTGCGCCGCGCCATCGACGAGACGGCGCTCGCATCGGATCCTGTCTGGCAGCTCGAGGCGCGCGACGTCGCCCTCCGCGCCGCTCTCGCCGGAAAGCGTTCCGCCGTCCTGGCCGGCCTCGTCGGCGACGCGCTTGCCGCCGATCCATCACGGGCCTCGGGGGACATGCCGGAACTGCGGCTGCTCGAGCGCCTGCGCGCGATCGACGCGCGGCCCTGACGGTCCGTTACGGACCATGTTCGATCCGCCGGGCGGCCGGGCCCGGACATGATCGCGTCGCTGGATGGAGATTTCGATGGTCGACAGGGTAGCAGGTGGAGCGGACGCGGCGCGCCCGGTGGCCGTCAAGGCCGAGGCGACGGCGCCCCGGCGCGCCGCCGCCCTGCGCGAAGCCGTCGCGGCCGAGAACCGCGCATCCGTGGTTCCGCAAGGCCTCCTCGAGCAGCGCGACGAGGGCCAGCCCGGAGCCCTCTATGACAGATCGCTCTGACGACGCGCAGACCCCGGTAGGCGTGATCTCGAGCCTGGCGCTCGAGATCGCCCGCCTCGAGGTCGGCGTCCTGGGTGGAACCGCCACGGACGCGGAGCCCCTGACGTCGCTGGTCCGCGAACTGGGCGACATGGGCCGCGGGCCCGCGGCGGGGCGGCTCGACCCGGATTCCGCGCGCATCCTGTCGCGCCTGATAGCGGACCTCGATCGCATGATCCTGAAGGTGGAGCGCGAGCTGCGCTCCATGCGCCAGGAGGAGGCCGGGCACGCGGTCTCGGCCGCGGCTCAGCTCGCCTACGCGAAGAACGCGGCGCGCTGAATGCGCCTGCTCGCCGCAGCCCTGGCCCTGGCGCTCGCGCCCGGGCTCGCAGAGGCGCAGACCATCACGCTCGACCTCGCGGGCGGCGGATCTGTCGCGCGCAGCGCGATCAACCTCTTCCTGCTCTCCACGCTGCTGGCCGTGGCGCCGACGCTGGTGATCGTCGCCACCAGCTTCACGCGCGTCGTCGTCGTGCTGTCCCTCCTGCGCTCCGCGCTCGGGCTGCAGCAGACGCCGCCGAACATCGTCATCACGACGCTCGCCGTGTTCATGACGCTCTTCATCATGGCGCAGCCCACGGACCTCGCGATCACCCGCGGCGTCGAGCCCTACCTGCGGGGCGCGATAGGCGAAGAAGCCGCGATCGGCGAGATCGTGGCGCCGTTCAGGGAATTCATGCTGAAGAACACGCGCCGGGAGGACCTCGACGTCTTCCTGGCCATAGCGCAGCGCAACAGCCCCGAACTCAAGGTCGAGTCCCCCGCGGACATCCCGATCCGCGTGGTCCTGCCCGCCTTCATGCTCAGCGAACTGCGCGTCGCCTTCGAGATCGGCTTCCTGATCTACCTGCCGTTCCTGGTCATCGACCTCGCGGTCTCCGCGATCCTGATGGCGATGGGCATGATGATGGTGCCGCCGGTCCTGGTCGCCCTGCCATTCAAGCTCGTCTACTTCGTGTTCGCGGATGGATGGCGGATGCTCGTGTCCGCGCTCGTCGACA
>VGDA01000499.1 GCA_016869915.1 Alphaproteobacteria bacterium | reverse complement strand
CCGAAATCCGGCCCCCAGCGCGGCGCTCGACTCCGGGGGCGACAGGGAGCGGAAGCGCCAGACCGCGTCGGCGCCCTCCACCAGCACGACCGAGACGTCCAGCTCCGGGCCAGACTGCGTGCGCACCCTGCCCGCGCCCGAGGCTGCGGGCGGGCCGCCGATCGTCGCCGGCCGCGCCTGCTGGAACCCGGCCTGGGCGAGATAGGCGGCGAGCTGGCCGCGCGGCGCGCGCGCGTCGCGGTCGAAGAGGATGCGCCCACCGCCCGGGCCGGAGGCGATGACCGCGCTGTCGCCGTTGACGATGCGGAAGCCGCGCGGCACGGAGAAGCGCAGCCGCAGCGCGGGATGGACGAAGGCCTCGTTGCGCACGAAGCCGTTGCGCGCGTCGCCGCCCCAGGACAGGCCGTCGATCGCGGCGAGGTAGTCGTCCTCGCCGATGCGCGCATCCGGCCCGTCGTCGGCGAGGCCTGCGGCCGCGCGCGCCTGCCTCACGCGATCGGGCGTGCGCGGATGGCTCTGCAGCAGGCTGAACTCGTCGGCGGCGCCGGGCCTGCCGGCGAGCTCGGCCTGCAGCGCGGATTCCATCTGCATCTTCGCGAGGAACGACGCCATCGCCGCGGTGTCGTAGCCGCCGCGCGCGAGGTAGCGGACGCCAAGCGTGTCGGCCTCGAATTCCTGGTCGCGGCTGTATCCGGCGAGCGCCAGCTGCGCCGTGCCGCCCACGGTGTTCTGCGCCAGCTGCGCGCCCGCCCCGCCGAGGAACACGCCGCCGAGGATGGTCGCGGCGGCGGTGCCGGCCTGCGCCAGCACGCCGGAGGAATAGCGCTGCGCGGTGTGCCGCGCGGTGACATGGCCGATCTCGTGGCCAAGCACGCCGGCGAGCTCGGCCTCGCTCGAGGCCAGCGCGAGCAGCGCGCGGGTCGCGTAGACATGGCCGCCGGGCAGGGCGAAGGCGTTCACGACGTCGGAATCGAGGATGGTGAAGCGCCATCCGAGGCCCGGCATCTCCGAGCGCGCCGCCAGCGCGTCGCCGATGCGCGAGACATAGCCGCGCAGCCTCGCGTCCTCGTGCTCGCCGCCGAACTGAGCGACGATCCTCGGGTGCTCCTGCCGGCCGAGCCTCGCCTCCTCCTCGGGCGACATGAAGGCGGTGAAGCTGCGCGAGCCCGTGGCCGGGTTCGCGCTGCAACCGCCGAGCGCGCCGGCCGCGCAGGACGCGGCGAGCGCGGCGAGGAGGGCGAGGGCGCGCGGTCTCATGCGGCGCGCAGCGTTCCCGAGCCCGCCGCCCAGCGTCAAGCCCGCCGCGCCGGGGCGCGGCATCGGGGTTGACCGGGACTCGCGGCGCGACGACAGTCCCGCGCCATGCCGAGCAACGAACCCGCCCGCCGCCAGGACCTCTATCCGCCGATCGAGCCGCATGCCTCGGGCATGCTCGACCTCGACGGACGGCACCGCATGTACTGGGAGGAATCGGGCAACCCGGCGGGCATCCCGGTCGTCTTCCTGCATGGCGGGCCGGGCGCCGGCGCCGCCCCCGCGCATCGCCGCTTCTTCGATCCCGCCGCGTTCCGCATCGTGATCTTCGACCAGCGCGGCGCCGGACGCTCGACGCCGCACGGATCGATCGAGGACAACACGACGCCGCACCTCGTCGCCGACATCGAGGCGCTTCGCCGCGCGCGCGGCATCGAGTCGTGGATCGTCTTCGGCGGCTCCTGGGGCTCGACGCTTGCGCTCGCCTATGCCCAGCTCCATCCCGGCCGCGTGCGCGCGCTGGTGATGCGCGGCATCTTCATGAGCCGCAAGGCCGAGCTCGACTGGTTCCTCGACGGCGCGCGCCATGTCTTCCCCGAGGCCTGGCGCGCCTTCTCCGGCTTCCTGCCGCCATCCGAGCGCGGCGACGTCCTGGGCTCCTATCTCGCGCGCCTCGTCGACCCGGACCCCGCGGTGCACATGCCGGCGGCGCGGGCCTGGAGCACCTACGAAGGCAGCTGCTCCACGCTGATGCCGAGCCCGGAGACGGTCGCGAGCTTCGGCGAGGACGCCAAGGCCCTCGGCCTCGCGCGCATCGAGGCGCACTACTTCGCGCATGGCAGCTTCCTGCGCGAGGGGCAGCTGCTCGACGAGGTCGATCGCATCCGGCACGTCCCCGCCACGATCGTGCAGGGCCGCTACGACATGGTCTGCCCGGTCATCTCGGCCGACGACCTCGCGCGCGCCTGGCCCGAGGCGCGCTACGTCGTCGTGCCCGACGCGGGCCACTCGGCGATGGAGCCGGGCATCCGCGCCGCACTGGTCGACGCGATGGAACGCCTCAAGCGCTGACGGCGCGCCACAAGGCAAGGAGCAGGCGATGGACAAGCCACGCATTCCCGTGCTGGTCGCTGCCACCGACGCCGCCGCGGCGCGCCCCGCGCCCGGGCGGCTCTCCGCGCTGATGCTCGAGCACGGGTCGATGCAGCTGCGCTGGTACGCGCCGCGGGGCGAGGACGCGCAGGTGCCCCACGACCAGGACGAGATCTACGTCGTCGCCGCGGGCACGGGGTGGTTCCGCCGCGGCGACGAGCGCGTCGCCTTCGCGCCGGGAGACGCGCTGTTCGTGCGCGCCGGCGAGCCCCACCGCTTCGAGGATTTCTCCCCCGGCTTCGCGACCTGGGTCGTCTTCTACGGCCCCAGGGGCGGCGAGGGCTTAGGCGAGCACCCTGGCGAGGCGAGCCGCGCGGGCTCCTCAGGTCGCGGCGAGTAGGCGACGCAGCTTCGCGAGCGTGGACTCGCCGCCCTCGCGCGGGTCGA
>VGDA01000498.1 GCA_016869915.1 Alphaproteobacteria bacterium | reverse complement strand
CTGCCTTTCGCCGCCGCGCCGGCGCCGCAATGGCCCCGGGGCGGCCGGGAGACGCGACGATGTCCAGCGAGACCAGGGTAGGGCGCAGGCGCATGGCGGCGATCGTCGCGCTCGGGCTTTGCGCCGCAGGGCTGCTCGTCGCGCTGCCCGTTGCGGCCGCGGCGGATCCCGGCCGGGGCTTTCCGTTCCTCCTGCTCGCGGTCGTGGTCGTCGCGCTCGGCGGCGTCGTCGCCGCGCTCGCGCTCCTGCTGCGCCGGAGGATCTCGGCGCCGCTCGTCGAACTCGCCGAGGCCGGGGGCCGCCTCGCGCTCGGCAGGTTCGACACGCCCGTGCCGCATGTCGGCGCCACGGGGAGCGTCGGCGAACTGGCGCGCGCCCTCGAGGTGCTGCGCAAGGGCGCGAGCCAGAACGAGTCGCGGCGCTGGGTGAAGACGCACCTCGCGGAGATCTCGACGGCCCTGCAGCCGGCGGAGAGCCTAGGGGAACTCGCGCAATGGTTCCTGTCCTGCCTCGCCGCGCCGCTGCGGCTCGGCTGCGGCAGCCTCTATCTCTGCGAGGGCGAGCCGCCGGCGCTGCGCCTCGCGGGCGGCTACGCGCTCCCGGCCTCGGTCGAGCCCGGCCGCACGCTGCGGCTGGGCGAGGGGCTGGTCGGCCAATGCGCCGCGGATCGCCGGCCCATCGCGCTCGGCGGCAAGCTCGCCGGCTATGCGCGGATCGGCACGGGCGTCGGCGAGGTCGAGCCCGGCTGCGCGCTGATCCTGCCGGTGATGCGCAGCGACCGACTCCTTGGCGTGGTCGAGCTCCTGCTCCTGGCGCCGCTCGAGCCGCGCGAGCAGGCGCTGCTCGACGCGCTGCTCCCGGTCCTCGCGATGAACATCGAGATCCTCGAGCGCAGCACGCGCACGGCCCAGCTCCTCGCCGCCTCGCGCCGCCAGGCCGAGGACATGGAGCGCCAGGCGGGGCTGCTCGAGGACCAGGCCGCCGAGCTCGCCACCCAGCAGGAGGCGATCAAGGCGACCGAGGCGTGGTTCCGCAGCATCATCCGCATGGCGCCCGCAGGCATGCTCGTCACCGACGAGCATGCGCGCATCATCATGGCGAACCCGCAGGCCGAGGCCGTGCTCGGCTACGGGCCGGGCGAGCTCGACCGGCTGCAGCTCGCCACCATCGTCCCCGAGGCCGCGCGCCTCGCCGCCGGCGCGGTGGCGCCCGGCGGCGGTGGCGAGGCCCATGTCGAGGCGCAGGCGCGGCGCAAGGACGGCGTCGGCGTCGACCTCGAGATCGGCGTCTCCGCGCTGCCCGCGATCGGCGGCATGGGGCTGTGCGGATGCATCTCGCTGCGCGACATCGGGCTGCGCAAGGCGGCGGAGGCCGAGCTGCGCCGCGCGCGCGAGCTCGCCGAGGAGGCGGCGCGCGCCAAGAGCGAGTTCCTAGCGAACATGAGCCACGAGATCCGCACGCCGATGAACGGCGTGATGTCGATGGCGGAGATGCTCGCGGCCACCGACCTCGATCCCGACCAGCGCGAGCTCGCGCGGCTGATCACGACCTCAGCCGAGGCGCTGCTTGCGATCGTCAACGACATCCTCGACTTCTCGAAGATCGACGCGGGCAAGCTGCGCATCGAGGACATCCCGTTCGACCCGCACGAGGTGGTCGAGAGCGTCGCCGAGCTGCTCGCGCCGCGCGCGCAGGAAAAGGGCCTCGGCGTGCATGTCGAGCTCGACGCGCGCATGCCGTCGCGCCTCGTGGGGGATCCGAACCGGTTGCGCCAGGTCCTGGTCAACCTTGTCGGGAACGCGGTGAAGTTCACCGAGCAGGGGCGGATCGGCCTGCGTGCCGGCTTCGAGCCGGCGGCCGGCGTGGACGAAAGGGCCTGGCTCGTCCTCGAGGTCTCCGACACCGGCATAGGAATCGCCGAGGAGCAGGTCGCGCGGCTGTTCCAGCCCTTCCAGCAGGCGGACGTCTCGACCTCGCGCCGGTTCGGCGGCACGGGCCTCGGCCTGTCGATCTGCCGGCGCATCGCCGACCTGATGGGCGGCGGGATCTCCGTGCGCTCGAGACCGGGCGAGGGCTCGACCTTCGTCTTCAGGATCCCGATCCCGGTCGCCGAGGCCAGGCCCCACGCGCCCGAGGCGCCGATCGAGGACGTCGCGGTCGTGCTGTTCGGCTTCGACGAGGCCGGCGCGGCGAATGCAGGGGCGATCCTCTCCGCCGCCGGAATGCGCTCGATCGAGCGCTCCGTCGTTTCCGACGCGGAGGCGCGGCTGCGCGCGGCCGCCGCGGGCGGCGCGACCGCGGTCGCGCTGGTGCTGGCGCACGACCCGCTCGACTGGCTGCGACAGGTCGAGCGCCTCGCCGCCCTCGGCCTGGAGCGCGCGGGCATCGTCGTCGTCGCGGCGCGCGCGATGCTCTCCTCGATCCGCCAGGCCGAGGGCAGCGGCGCGAGTGCCGTCGCGACGCTCCCGCTCATGCCGCGCCCGCTCTGGCGCGCGGTCGCCGTCGCCGCGGGGCGCCTCGGGGCCGCGCCCGACGCGCCGGCCCAGGCCGATCCCGGCTGGGAACCGCCATCCGTCGACGAGGCCCGGCGCGCCGGCGCGCTGGTGCTCGTGGCGGAGGACAACGCAACCAACCAGCAGGTCGTGCGACGGCTGCTGGGCCGCCTCGGCTTCGCCCACGAGATGGCGCGCGACGGGCAGGAGGCGCTCGAGATGTACCGGCGCGGCGGCTACGCCATGGTGCTCACCGACTGCCACATGCCGCGCCTCGACGGCTTCGCGCTCGCGACGGCGATC
>VGDA01000497.1 GCA_016869915.1 Alphaproteobacteria bacterium | reverse complement strand
TTCTCCGCGGGCCTCGCGGCTTTCCTCTTCTCAGTGATGTCGCCGCCAGAGGCCGGGAAGGCGCTGCGCAAGGCCTTCCCGCACTTCTACCTCTTCGTCATGGGCAGCGCGGCGTCCGGCGCGGCGCTGGTCGCGCCGGGCGACCTCGTGTCGGCGGCGCTGCTCGCCGCGATCGCCGTCACGACCGTCCCGACCCGGCAGATGCTCATGCCCGCGATCAACGCCGCCACCGACGCCGGCGACAGGCGGCGCTTCGGGCTGCTGCACGGGGCCTCGGTCGCGATCACCGTCGCGCATGTGCTGGTCGCCGGCTACGTCCTGGCACGCTTCCTGGTCCCCGCCGGCGCCGCGTGAGGGCGCGCGCCGCGCTCAGCGCGGGGCGCGGTGGAGCTCCCCGCCGGGCATGGCGCGCGGCACGCCCGTCGTCGTCGGCAGGCTGAGCGGCAGGCCGCGCAGGCTGCGCACCGCGAGGTAGCCGAAGCACTGCGCCTCTATGAAGTCGCCGTCCCAGCCGACCGCCTCGGCGGCATCGACCGGCACGCCGAGGCGTCGCGCGAGCTCGCGCATGAAGAAGCCGTTGCGGCGGCCGCCGCCGCACACGATCCAGCGCGCGGGCGCGCGAGGGACATGCGCCAGCGACGCGGCGACGGACTCGACGGTGAAGGCCGCGAGCGTGGCCGCGCCATCGGCCAGCGGCATGCCCTCGACGAGGCGCGCGCGCGCGTGGAAATCGTTGCGGTCGAGCGATTTCGGCGCAGGCAGCGCGAAATAGGGGTGGCGCATCAGCTCGGCGAGGATCGCGGCATCGACGCGCCCCGAGGCCGCGACAGCGCCATCCGCGTCGTAGGCGGCGCCGGTGTGGCGCGCGACCCAGTCGTCGAGCAGCGCGCTGGCCGGGCCGGTGTCGAAGGCGATGGTCGCGTCGCCGTCGATGAAGGTCACGTTCCCGACGCCGCCGAGGTTGAGCACCATCAGCGGCCGCGGCAGCCCCGCCGCGAGCGCACGGTGGTAGAGCGGGGCGAAGGGCGCGCCCTGCCCGCCCGCAGCGACATCGGCGTGGCGGAAGCGGTCGATCGTGTCGATGCCGAGCCGCGCGGCGACGCGCGCGCCCGGGCCGAGCTGGCGGGTGAAACGCCGCTCGGGCCGGTGGAGGATCGTCTGGCCGTGCAACCCGACCAGCGCGACGGAGGCGGCGGCGATCGCATGGTCGCGCAGGAAAGCCTCGACGGCACCGGCATGGGCGTTGCCCACGGCGTCGTCCTCCGCCGCCAGCGGCTCGCCCCCGGCGCGCGCGGCATCCGCCGCCAGCGCGAGCAGCGCGCGGCGCAGCTCCCCGGGATAGGGATAGGTGCGCCCCGGCCCGGTGCGCAGCGCGTCCTCGCCATCCGTCTCGACCAGCGCGACGTCGATACCGTCCATCGAAGTGCCGCTGATCACCCCGATCGCCCGCACCATGCCCGCCATGCCCGCCTCCCCGCACCCCATCGGGCCCGCCGCCCGGCGCGAGAAGCTAGGCGAGCGACGCGCGCGACGCCATGGCGGGCGTGGCCGGGGCTGCGCGGACTTGCTAAGGATTCCCGGCACCCCAAAGGAGGATCGCCCGTGAAGAGAAGCCTCGCCCAAGTCGCCGCGCTCGCCTGCCTCGCCCTCGGCGCCAGCGCGGGCGCGCAGACGCTCGAGATCGGCTACGACCAGTCGCCGGCCGGGCTCGACCCGCACATCGCGACCGCCTTCTCCACCTTCGCGGTGATCAACGGCACGATCTACGAGGGCCTGACCACGATCGACCGCGACCTGCGCCTGCGCCCCGGCCTCGCCGAGTCCTGGACCGTGTCGCCGGATGGCCGCACCTACCGCTTCCGCCTGCGCGCCAATGTCAGGTTCCACGACGGCGGCGCGATGGAGGCGGCCGACGTCGTCGCCTCGATCGAGCGCGTGCTGGCGAAGGAGATCGGCTCGCCGCTGGCCAGCCGCCTCGCCGCCGTCGAGGGCGCGAGCGCGGTCGACGCGTCGACCGTCGAGATCCGCCTCAAGGAGGCGCAGGCCCCCTTCCTGGTCTCGCTCGCGACGATCGCGATCGTCCCGCGCCGCATGCAGGCGGACAAGGACGCGCTGCAGAAGCAGCCCGTCGGCACCGGGCCCTTCGCCTTCGCGGAATGGCAGCCCAACGGCTTCATCCGCCTCGCCCGCCATGGCGGCTACTGGGAGGCGGGCCTGCCCAGGCTCGAGGGGCTGAAGTTCAACATCGTGCCGGAATCCGCGACGCGGCAGGTCGGCCTCTCCGGCGGCAGCTACGCGATGCTGCCGAACATCGATGCCGCCACCGCGCTGCAGCTGCAGGGCAGGCCCGGCGTGCGGATCGTGGAGACGCTCGAGCTCGCCTACACGCTCGTGGGCATGAACGTGTCGAAGCCGCCCTTCAACGACCCGCGCGTGCGCCGCGCGCTCAACCACGCGCTCGACCGCGCCGAGATCGTGCAGGCCGCGCAGTTCGGCAAGGGCGTGCCGGGCGGCCCGCTCTCGCCCGCGCTCAAGGACTGGGCGATCGACACGAAGGAGTTCCCCTGCTACGCGCACGATCCGGCGCGCGCGCGGGCGCTGCTGAAGGAGGCCGGCCTCTCCGAGCCGGTCGCGGTGACGATGAACGTCCTGCCGCGCCAGGACATCAAGGACATCGCGCAGGTCGTGCAGGCGCAGCTGGCGAAGGCCGGGTTCAGGGTCGAGCTGCGCAACCAGGAGCTCGGCCAGTTCGTGCAGGACTGGCGCAACTCGAACTTCGACATGTTCGCGTCGACC